>NZ_JBEOXE010000025.1:0-114790 GCF_040296485.1 Streptomyces sp. NPDC002138
AAGTACGTCCAGTACGAGCGCTTCCGGCCGGCACGCCGAGAGCACGCACCGGACGCCGCTCCTTGACGGGCAAACGTTGCCTGACGCGGCACTAGAGGGACGCGCCGGGGCAGCGGTACAGGGCGCCGCGGGCCCCGGCGAGGCCTTCGAGGGCGAACGCGACTGCCCTGGGGCCGCCCGCCCCAGGACAGCGTCAAGGCTCTCCGTGGGGACCTCACACCAAGGTTCAGCCTCCGCTGTCCGGGGCGGGCGACCGGTGAGTACGGCGGAAGGCGGCTCGGTAGGCACTCGGCGGTCGGCCCGTGTGCCGGGTGAAGAGGGCGGCGAAGGTTCCGGGGTCGCGATAGCCGACGGCCGTGGCGACGGCGGCGACGGTACGGTCGGTGCTCTCCAGGAGATGGCGGGCGCGGCGGACCCGAGAGGTCTGCAGATGGGCCAGGGGGCTCTGTCCGGTCTCTTCGGCGAAACGGCGCAACAGCGTGCGGGCGCTGACGCGGAACGTCTCCGAGAGGGCGGTGAGGTCGTATCGCTCGGCGAGGTTCTGGTCGAGATGCCGCATCACCCGCTGGGAGAACTCCCGGCCGGGCCGGGGGAGAAGGCCCGGGTCGACGTACGGAGTCTGGGAGGTGCGGGCGTCGTCCACGAGCGCCACCCGGGCCACGGCGCGGGCCACCCGGGGCCCGTCGTGCCGGCGGATCAGGTCCAGCGCGAAGTCGTACATGGCGCTGAAGGCGGCGGTGGTCGTCACCCCGGCGTCGGTGACGACCAGGTGCTCGGGCCGTACGTCGCCGTCCGGGCAACGCCGCGCCAATTCGTCGGCGTGCAGCCAGGAAGTGGTCGATCTGCGCCCGGCGAGCAGACCCGCCTCGGCGAGCAGGAACGCGCCGACGCAGAGGGAGACGAGGGCGGTGCCGGCGGTGGCGGCCGTGCGGATCGCCGCGATCTCGGGGGAGAGCAGGGAGAGCCGGGCGTCGAGGTCGGTGTCCGGGCCCAGTTCGAAGCCGGGGACCACCAGGACGTCCACCTCCCGCAAGGGGCACACGTCCAGGTTCACCCCGCCGGACGCCGTCACCCGGCGGCGGGGAGAGACGATCGAGACCCGGTACCCGGGTGCTCCCGGTCCGGCGACATGCCCGGCCATCGTCAACAGGTCGGGAACGCCGAACACTTCGGACGCGAAGCAGCCCGGGTACGCCAGGATCCCGATCCGCAGCTCGCCCTGCCCGGCGCCCGTACCCGTACTCGTACCCGTGCCCGTGCCCGTGCCCGTGCCCGTACTCGTACTCGTACTCGTACTCGTACTCGTACTCGTGACGCCCTGCGCTCGCGGCGCGGGCCTCGTGCCCGTCACCCGACTTGTGCCCGCCACCGGGCGTCCCCGGTCCCCGGTCGTAGACGCCATGCCGATCGCCCCCTTCGTGAGTGGCGAGATTACCCCTGATCCTGGCGATCCCGCCCCTCGCCGGACCCTCGGTCCCGGGCCCAGGCTGGCCCCCATGAGCGACGACGATCCGATCACCGACTTCACCCGCCGCAACGTGACCGTGGAGGGAGTGGAGAAGACCGTGTACGTGGCCGGGGCCGGCCCCGCGGTCGTGGTACTGCCCGAGATGCCGGGCATCAGCCCCGATGTCCTGCGGCTCGCGCGCTGGGTGCGCGAGGCGGGTTTCACCGTTCACGTGCCCTCGCTGTTCGGGACGGACGGCGCCTTCCCCACCGTCGAGGGCGGCCGGGAGGTCGTCCGCCGCGCCTGTGTGAGCGCGGAGTTCCGCGCCTTCGCCGGGGGCGGCACCAGCCCCGTGACGCACTGGCTGCGCGGCTTGGCACGCCAGGCCCACGCCGCGTGCGGCGGGCCGGGGGTGGGCGCGATCGGACTGTGCTTCACCGGTAACTTCGCCCTCACCATGGCCTTGGAGCCCGCGGTGATCGCCCCGGTGGTCAACCACCCGTCGCTGCCGCTCGACGACCCCGGCGGGCTAGAACTCGACGCGGTGGACGCGCACGCCGTACGCGACCGGCTCCACCGTGACGGACTCACCGTCCTCGCCTACCGCTTCGAGGGCGACCGCTGGTGCACGGGGCAGCGCTTCGCCGCGTACCGCGCGCTGCTGGGTGATGCCTTCGACGGGCGTGTCCTGCCGGACACTGCCGCCAACCCGGCCCCGCCGCCCTTCTTCGCCGACGTGGTCGCCACCCCGCACAGCGTCGTCACCGCTCATCTGGTGGACGAGAGCGGTCACCCCACGACGCGGGCCCGCGACGAGATCCTCGCATTCCTCACCGGCCGCCTCTCCCCAATGAGCGAAGGGCGAAGGACTCTCACTCAGGGCTCGTCGTTGTAGGCGATCACGGCATCGTCCAGGGGGCGGATGTCGGGCTGGGCCGCGGTACGCCCCGCGTGGTCCGCGGGGCCGGGGTGGCCGTGGGGGGAGGGCCGGCGGCCGTTCCCGTCGTCGATGGTGAACAGGTGCCGGGTCTGGGTGAGGTCGAGGAGCCGGCTGAGCTGGGAGCTGGTCTTGAGGACGAGCGTTTTCCCGGATCGGCGGGCGCGGTGGTGGAGATCGAGCAGGACCTGCAGGCCGGCGCTGTCACAGAAGATCAGCGCGGAGAGGTCGACGTCGAGGCCGGTGACGCTGGCTTCGAGCGCTGCGATGAGCTCCGCGCGCACCCCGGGAGCCTCGTCCATGTCGATTTCTCCGTGGATGCGGGCCGTCATGCGCTGGGGGCCGGGTTCGATGTCCACGGTGACGGTCGGGTGGCTGACCTCGTGTGCGCCGGCGTTTTCCGGGCCTGTGCATGTCATGGCCTGTCTCCTTTCGGCACCGACTCGTGCGGAGCGGACTTCATCGGGTCCTGCTGCTCGGTGGGCCCGGCGGGGGCGCTGCCAGCGGGCTGGCGGGGCCGCCGGGGGGATGGCCGGCGCCGGTGGTCGGGCTGGCGCCGGTGGTCGGGCTGGTGGGCGCGATGGGGGGCGAATCGAGACTGACGAGGACGTCGAGCAGCCGGGTGATCTCGCCCGCCCCCTCCGCGGGGTGGCGGAAGTGGGTGCCGTCGGTGACCTGGTAGTGGTTCCGCCGACCGTGGCGGACGCGGGTGAGGTAGCCGGCCGTCTCGAGGTCCGCCACGACGGCGCGTACGGCGCGTTCGGTGATCTGGCAGGTCTCGGCCATGTCCCGCATCCGCAGCTCCGGATCGCGCAGCAGCATCGCGAGGATCCGGGCGTGGTGGGTGACGAACGTCCAGCTGGTTCGGGGCTCTGCCGGTTCCATACCCGGGATTATAGGATCCCTGATTCCGGTTTGACCAGACCGGAAACCAGGTTCCGCCGACGGACTGGTAGGAAACGCCGCCGAGTCCCCCGCTGCCCCGCGCGCCCGAGGCGTGCAGCCGCGTCCATCTCCTGACGGGACTGTTGACCGTCACGGGGTTCCTGTCGGCGTTCGCCCTGGCCCATCTGTGAGAGGCCTCCACCTCCGAGCCGACCACGACCGGCTCGTCCTCGTCCTCGTCCTCTTCCTCGTCGCCGAGCCGGACGCGGTAGACGCTGAGGCCGGGCCGCCTGGGCCGCCCGGGCCGCCTGGGCAGCCTGGGCCGCCGTCACCCGTGGAGGTTCCGCGGAGTCCCCACCGCGCGCTGCGCGTTTCCGTATACCGTCTTGATCGTTGACCGGGCATGTCTCGTACGAAGAACCTCGCCGCGCTGCTCGCGGCCTGCGCCCTCCCCTTGCTCGCCGCCACACCGGCCAACGCCGGAGTCAACTCACACTGCGGCAAGTACCTCTGCGTCATGACCGCGCACCACAACCGGTTCGTCCAGGACATCACCGTAAAGACCCGGGACGGCCTCCCCGGCACGCTGCGCTCCTACTGGGGCAACTTCCACTCCCGCAAGGTCCACGCCGCCAGCCACCGGTGGGAGGTGGGCTACGAGCAGGCGCACGCCAAACTCGTATGCGGCGGCCTGGAGCGAGACGGCCGGCAGATCGAGGACATCTGCGTCAAGATCTGATCCAGTACGGCCGAGGTCCGCTCCCCGCATCCTGTCACTGCAGTCGAGGCGCTCTCCAGGGGGCCCGGGAGTCGGGGGGCGGCTGCCCGGGCCCCTCGTCGCGGGGACCGCGGGGGAGCGGTGTGCATGCCGTCGCGACACATGGAGGAACGATTCGCCAGCCAGAGGGTTACGGGCTGCTCCAGGCCGGTGAGTGTTGTGGGGCGCCGACAGCGCCCGGGAAAGGATCGCGGGACCGAGGTCCGCCAGTCGGGCCGCGGGCCAGGCAAAGCCGACCGGCGGGCCGCGCCTTCCCGCCGCCTCTGGGCTGCAGGGCTGTGGTCAGCGAGTATGGGCGCATGCTGCTGCCCCACACCCGTGCAAAGACCGAACTGATCGAGGTCGTCCGCATCACCGACCCCGTCAGGCACCTCACTTCGAAGGATCTCTCCGGTGACACCGTCGAGATCTGGGCAGGCCGCCAGGCCCAGCAGGCTTAGGGGCTGATCGCCGATCTCCCTACGGGCGAGCGGCAGCGATGCTTCCTCCCGGGCTGGGGAGTCAGAGCACACAGCTCCACTGATCAACTCTTCGAGATCGCCTTCTGTTTCCGCTGTCAGGGTGCGCGCGCCTGGGGGCCGAGCCTCTCTCGTGACCAGCAGGGACAGGCCTTCGATGCCGAGAGCCCAGCCGGTCGTGAACTCCTCCGTCGTTTCCGGGGATGCCTACCGCACTGACCGATGATCTCCGGGCGCGGACCGTGCAGTATCCGCCTCCGTATCCGTGGCGGCTGCTGGCCCGGTCGACACGATGCGGCGCAGCAGGCTGCTGCGCGCAAGGTAGAGGAAGTCCGCACTCTGTGTACAGGGCAGGGGTGTTGTGGGACCTAGCCTTTGATGTGTGAGCGTCGGCCGTGGCCGGTGGTCGCTGGCAAATGTCGCCGGTCACAGAACTTGCGCAGCCGGAGCCGAGCAGGGCCAGGGACACCGCAGCACCGCAGCGGGGCGGGCACAAGGGTCGGGCGCCATGCGCTCCGAGCAGTCGGTCATCCGACCATGTTGGCCGGACCGGACGGCCGTGCGGAAGAGGGGCGGGTCCGTGGTCGATTTCCAGGCGGAAGGGTTGACCCGCACGGCGCACGCCGCCCGGTCCGCAGAGCGCGACGCCGTCCCATGGGTTGACGAGGTGGGGCAGGTTGTCCCGTGTCCGAAAGTGTATGACGCACGTCGTTTCAGACACTCGTGGGCGGTGCTGTTTGTCGTCAGGATGTCCATAACAGGCCGCAGCGGATCAGCTGCGGATCACTCAGATGTAAGGAACAACTCATGGGATCGGGCCAGCAGGTGGCGGTGTTCGGTGCGTACGGGCACACCGGACGGTTCGTCGTAGCGGAGCTCCTCGAGCGCGGGTACGTCCCCGTGCTCTCCGGCCGTGACGCCGACAAGCTGAAGGCGCTCGCGCACGAGGCCGGCCTGGACGCCCGAGTCGCCTCGGCCGACGACCCCGCCTCACTCGACCACGCCCTGGCCGGTACGTCTGCCGTGATCAACTGCGCCGGGCCGTTCGCCGCCACCACGGCCCCCGTGATCGAAGCCGCCCTGCGCACGCGGATCCCGTATCTCGACGTCGCAGCCGAGATCGAGGCCAACCTCGACACCTTCGCGGACTTCGCCGACCGGGCACGCGAAGCGGGAGCGCTCATCGTCCCGGCGATGGCCTTCTTCGGCGGTCTGGGCGACCTGCTGGCCACCGCGGCGATGGGCGACTGGACCGAGGCCGATTCGGCACACATCGCCTACGGACTGAGCCACTGGCACCCCACCGCGGGCACCCGCCTGTCCGGCGCGGTCTCCCGCGAGCGACGCGGCGACTATCGCCTCCGCTACACCGGGGGCCAGTGGGAGCGCCGCACCGATGCCGCGCCCGCCCTGGAATGGTCCTTCCCCGAGCCGATGGGACCGCGTCAGGTGATCGGGGAGTTCACCATGGCCGATGTGGTGACCGTACCCAGCCACCTGTCCATCCCGGAGGTCACCACGTACATGACGGCCGAGGCGGCTCGTGACGTCGTCTCGCCCGACACGCCCGCGTCGGCCGCGGCCGACGAGAGCGGCCGGTCCGATCAGACCTTCCTCATCGACGCCGTCGTGCGATCGGGCGACGCCCAACGACGCGCCGTCGCACGCGGGCAGGACATCTACGCCGTCACCGCGCCCCTCGTCGTGGAAGCCCTCGACCGCGTCCTCGACGGCCGCACCCATGCCGTCGGTGTCGCCTCCGCGGGCGCCATGTTCGACGCCCCCGACTTCCTGCACGCACTGTCCCCGCACATCACCCTGGAACTGCATCCGTAAGGACCGCCGTACCGCCGTACCGCCGTACCGGACAGCCCGTGACAGCCACCCGCTGAAGGGGACCCCCGCCATGCCGTACTTCGAGTCCGCCACCGACCGCACCCGCCTCCACTTCGTCGACTACGGCCCCGCCGACGGACCCGTGATCGTCTTCGTCAACAGCGCGTACTTCGGCACCGAGATGTGGGAGTACCAGATGCTGCCGCTGGCGGCCGAGGGCTTCCGCTGCGTGGGCTTCGACCGCAGGGGACACGGCAGGTCCGAGGACGTCTGGGGCGGCTTCGACCTCGACACCCTCGCCGGGGACCTGGGCTCGCTGCTCGATCACCTGGACCTGCGCGACACCACCTTGGCCGGGCATTCGATGGGCACGGTCGAGGTGGTCCGGTACCTGACGCTGCGCGGTACCGGCCGGGTGGCGCGCGTCGCCCTCATCGGCGGCATGGCCCCGGGGCCGGCCCGCTCCGCGGACCACCCGCAGGGACTGGACCCGGACCTGATCCGCGGATTCAACGACACCTTCCGCCAGGACCGGGCCAAGTTCTTCGCCGATGGCGCCGACGCGTTCTTCGCCCGACACCTGCCCGGCCCGCAGGTGTCCGACGCGTACGTTGCGCGCATGGTGGACCGCTGCCACGGGGCAACGGCGCACGCCGCCAACGCCCTTGGCGACCTCCTCCCCACCCTGAACCTCGCCCCTGAGCTGGCGAAGATCGACTGCCCGGTCCTCGTCATCCACGGATCGGACGACGCATCCGCCCCCCTGGCCCTCACCGGCCGCCGCGCGGCCGACCTGATCCCGGGGGCGCGGCTGCACGTGTACGAGCACGCGGGCCACGGACTGTTCGCGACCCACGCGGACCGCCTCAACGACGACCTGCGCACCTTCTCCCTCACCCGCGCCTGACGGTGAAGCCCACGCCCGCCGGTAGGTGTGGGGCATCCGCCCCACCTGGCCACCGAGGCGCTCACCCGAGCGGTCTTTGCAGAAGCCCCGCCCCCAGACACCCCGAACCGAGGGAGTTCCACCACCATGACCGTCCAGCCCACCCGTGCCGCCCTGACGGTCGACGGCCGCACCCTGTCCTACCTCGACCACGGCGGAACCGGCCGCCCCCTGATAGCGCTGCACGGCCACCTCTCCGAGGGGGCATCCTTCACCGCCCTCGCTGCCGCCCTCGGACCCGAGTGGCGGGTGATCGCCCCCGACCAGCGCGGCCACGGCGACTCAGACCGCGCCCCCGAATACACCCGCGCCGGCTACGTCGCCGACCTCCTCGCCCTCCTCGACCACCTCGGCATCGACCGCGCGGTCGTCCTGGGCCACTCCCTCGGCGCGTTCAACGCCGTCCACCTGGTCGCCGAACACCCCGAACGGGTCGAGGCCCTGATCAGCGTCGACACCCCCGTAGACCTCCCCGACCACGGCACCAGCCCCCTCGCCTTCGTCCTCGACTTCCCTTACACCGCAGCTACCCGCGAGGAACTGGCCGCCGCCTGCGGACCCCTGGCCGCGGCCCTCGGCCCCCTGCTGCGCCCAGTACCCGGCGGCTCAGGCTGGCGGTTGCCCTTCCACCCGCAGGACACCGTCGACTCCGAGAACCTCGTCCACGGCGACCACTGGAAGCAGTGGCTCACCACCGACTGCCCGGCACTGCTGATCCACGGGCGGCGCAGCCAGGTCCTGCCCGCCGAGCAGGCCCGGGCCATGTGCTCCAGACGGCCCGGCACGACGTACCGCTCCCTGGACACCGACCACTTCGTCCAGCAGGGCGACCCCGAGGGCTTCGCCACCGCGGTCCGGGAGTTCCTCGCGCGTATCTGAACCACCCTCGTCACCGCCGGGCCCGAGCCGGCAGCGGTACCCCGGCTCGGGCCACGCCACGACCTGCTACACCCCTGCCGCCGCCCTGGTGCGGCAGTTGGTCCAAGGCATGGACGCCGTCCGGGCGGGTTGCTCGGTTCCAGAAGCTGTAGTCCACCATGGCGAAGCGCCCGGCACACATCAACTCCGCCAGCTCCTCACGCTGTTCGCGGCAGGCCTTCCTGTCGCGCCGGTCGCAGTCGTCCATCTCCATCTCCATCTCCATCTCCAGCACCAAGTCGCCGTCCTGCCGCCCGATCCGCTGCCGGACCACCTCGTCGCTGGAGAGTCGAACGCAGCCGCCGCCCACAGCTCCATCGCGCACGTGGTCTCGCCCACCCCCGGACGCCCGCACATCAGCCCATCACGCTCGCTCGCTCCGTCATGAGTTCGGGTCAGTCCTCCGCGCATACGTGTTGACACCCCGGTCCAGGCGCTCCAGACTCCTGGATGGGAGCGCTCCCACGGCACAACTGGCCTATCTGGGAAGGGAGTTGAGTGCCGTGCGCTCCCACAGCGCGGTCGTTTCCATCCCCCACCAAGGTCGCGGCGCTGTTGGCGGTACGTGTCGATCGCACCCTTCGGGCGTTGCGGGCCGTACCGCCCGTGCTGTCGGCCGCTGAGAAGGAGACCATGCGTACGACACACAAGGCGGCCGCGTTGGCGGCGGTCGCGGTACTGCTGGCCGGTACCGGAGCGGCGCAGGCCGTCGGCACCGCGCCCGGTCGAGCGGTGCCGGCGGCCGCTGCCACCGCGGGACCGGCGATCACCGTGGACGCCACCAGCGGGCGCCACGCCATCGACCCCCACATCTACGGCATGAACTTCCCCGACGAGGCACTGGCCAAGGAACTGCGTCTGCCGATGGGCCGCTGGGGCGGCAACGCCACCAGCCGTTACAACTACAAGCTCGACGCCTACAACGCCGGGTCGGACTGGTACTTCGAGGACCTGCACTACAACAACGACACCGCGGCACTGCCCGCCGGATCGCAGGCGGACAAGTTCGTCGAGCAGAACCGCAGGACCGGCACCGACACGCTGATGACCGTGCCGATGATCGGCTGGACGGCGGCCGGCCGCGACAGCGGCTGCGGGTTCAGCGTCGCCAAGTACGGTTCCCAGCAGGACACCGACGCGCAGTGGCGGCCGGACTGCGGCAACGGCATGAAGCCCGACGGGACCCTGATCACGGGCAACGCTCCGGCCGAGACCAGCACGCCCGCGGGGCCGGACTTCGTCAAGGGCTGGGTGCGGTACCTCGACAGCACCTACGGCACCGCGAACAGCGGCGGGGTGCGCTTCTACAACCTGGACAACGAACCGGACCTGTGGTTCGGCACGCACCGCGATGTCCACCCGGCCGGGCCGGGCTACGACGAACTGCGCGACAGCACCTACGCCATCGCCGCAGCCGTCAAGGACGCCGACCCGGCCGCGCAGACCCTCGGTCCGGTCGGATGGGGCTTCAACTCGCTGATCTACTCCGGCCAGGATCAGCAGGTGTGCGGTCGGCAGGGGGGCAGTTGCTGGTCGAACCCGCCGGACGCCGCCGCGCACGGCGGCGTCCAGTTCGCCCCGTGGTACCTGCAGAAGATGAAGGAGTACGAGCGGGCGCACGGGCGTCGGATCCTGGACTACTTCGACGAGCACATCTACCCGCAGCAGTCCGGTGTGTCCGGCAGCGCGGACGATGCGGCGACGCAGGCCCTGCGACTGCGTTCCACCCGGCAGCTGTGGGATCCCTCGTACGTCGACGAGAGCTGGATCAACCAGCCGATCCAGTTCGTCCCCCGCATGCGCTCGCTCGTCGACCAGAACTACCCGGGTACGAAGCTGGCCATCTCGGAGTACAACTGGGGCGCGCTGGACCACATCGACGGCGGCCTGGCCCAGGCCGACGTGCTCGGGATCTTCGGACGTCAGGGGCTGGACCTGGCCACCCTGTGGTCACCGCCCAAAGCGAGCGACCCCGGAGCGTACGCCTTCCGCATGTTCCTCAACTACGACGGTCAGGGCGGCACCTTCGGCGACACCTCCGTCAAGGCCGCGAGCGCCGACCAGGACAAGCTGTCCGTGTACGCGGCCGAGCGCAGCGGCGATCACGCCACCACGGTCATGGTGATCAACAAGAGCACGGGCGACCTGACCGCGCCCGTCTCCGTGACCGGTGGCACCGCGCTCCCGGCAGCGGCGCAGGTCTACCGCTACGGCCAGGGCGACCCCACCACGATCCAGCACCCGGCCGGTCAACCGCTGAACGGAGGCTCCTTCACCGCGACCTTCCCGGCGTACTCCATCACCGAGTACGTCATTCCCGCCGACTCGGCTCAGGCCACCCCGCCCTCCGCACCCGGCACTCCCACGGCCTCCGTGACCGGCCCCGACCGCGTGACGCTGACCTGGCCGGCCGCCACACCCGGTACCTCGCCCCTGGCTGACTACCGCGTATACGCCGGCGACCCGGCCACCGCGGCGCCGCTGGCCACCGTCCCCGCGTCGGCCACCACCGCCACCGTCACCGGTCTGACCCCGGGCACCGCCTACACGTTCCGCGTGGTGGCCATCGACACCGCGGGCCGCAGCTCACCTCCGTCGGCTCCGCTGCACGTCACCACCGGCCCGGCCACGACGAGCAGCTGCACCGTCGCCTACCAGATCGGCAACGACTGGGGTTCCGGCTTCACGGCGAGCGTGAAGATCACCAACCTGGCGGCGCCGGTCACCGGCTGGAACCTCGGATTCACCTTCGCCGACAACCAGACGGTCACCCAGGGCTGGAACGGCACCTGGACGCAGACCGGCGCCGCGGTCATCGTCAAGGACGCCGGCTGGAACGCGTCCCTGTCCACCGGAGGTTTCACCACGATCGGCTTCAACGGCGCCTACTCGGGCACCAACCCCACACCGGGCGGCTTCACCCTCAACGGCACCACCTGCACCACTACCGGCACCCCCCTTCACTGACCCGCCCCGCCCCGCCCACGCATGCCCGACCCCGCACCACTAGGGGTCGGCCATGCGCGCTCGCACCACTGGCACGCGGTCGAGTGCGGCATCAACCGCCTCAGGAGACACCGAGCCGTGGCCACCAGGTACTGCACACTCGCGGTCCGCTACGAGGCTGCCGTCCTCATTGCCGCCGTCAACGAGTGGTGGCGACGTGCTGGTCCGACGACAACTCGTACACCCGGACCCGCCGCCCGCCGGTGGGATTGACGGTCTCACGGACCGGATGCATCCCCAATTTGGTCATGATCCGTTCGGAGGCGTCGTTGCCCACCTGAGTGATGCTGACGATCCGCTCCAGCCCTCGCTCTTCGAACCCGAACCGGACGGCGGCCGCGGCGGCCTCGGTTGCCAAGCCCTGCCCCCAGTGGGAACGACCCAGCCGCCAGCCGACCTCAACAGCCGGCAGTACCTCCGGCAAGAAATGGGGCACCGAAAGGCCGGTGAACCCGGCCAGCTCACCAGTGGACCGGATCTCCACGGCGAACAAGCCGAAGCCCTGTGACTCCCACTCGCTCTCCCACCCCTGGACCCGACCGCGAGTCTGCTGTTCGTCAAGGACGCTGCCATCACGGATCCACTGCATGACCTCGGGGTCGGCATTGACGGCAGCCATGGGCGCAACGTCTTCCTCGCGCCAGCGACGCAGGATCAAACGGGGAGTCTCAAGCGTGACCATCCAATCATTCTGGATCAGAAAATAGGCTCTCCACCATGGGCATTCCTCTACGGCTGACCACGGCCCCGGCTCGGCCATCAGGCCAGGGCCGGGCCAGGCCGGGTGGGCCGCTTCCCAGGCCCGCCGGTCAGGAGGTCCGGCGCGCATCGGGGGACGGTGCTTTCCCGCTCAGGACCGAGGCGAGGAACGCGGTGAGGGCGCCGTCGTACCTGAACCAGCAGGGCCCGCGCGCCTCGTGGACGGCGATACACCAGCGGTCGGGCGCCGACTCCGGCTCGCTGATCCAGAACAGGTACTCGCCGTTGTCGGTGCCCCCGACGGCGAACAGGAACCGCGGGTCGTAGGGCACAGGGTAGGTGTCGCCGTCGTCGTCCTGCTGCAGCTGTCCGCGGATCGTGTCGGGCATGGGCCCGGTGAGGCGGACCCATTCGGTGACCCCGTACGGGTGGTAGACGCTCAGGTAGTCGGCATATCTGCCCGGCCCGTAGACCGCAGCGAGCTCCTTGCAGTCCGGGGGAGCGCCAACCCAAGTTTGATGTCAGCTCGCGGTCGCGGGAAACAGGCGCTCGACGGCCGCGACGATGGCGGCCCGGCGTGCCGCCAGGAACGGGGCGCGGTCCTCCCCGTGCTCGGGCAGCAGGTCAGGCTGTGTGGCCCAGGCCGTGGCGATCTGGTGGACGAAGACCAGGATGTCGACCGGGTCCCAGTCGGCGTCCAGCTGCCCGGCTTCCTGCGCGTCGCGTACCTGTCCCACCTTGCGGGCCACCGACTCGCGGAAGCTGTCCTGGGGCAGGCAGCCGCCGGCTTCCAGCTCGAGTTGCCCCCAGCTCATGAGCCGGAAGCGGTCGGGGTGCTCGGTGAAGTGATCGTGGAGCCGGCCGGCGTAACCGGCCAGGTCGGTGGGGTCCATGCGGGTCGCTTCGCCCACGGCCGCCAGCTCCTGCGCGGAGACGAACCGGTAGAGGGCCACCTTGCTGGAGAAGTAGGCGTAGACGCGTTCCTTGCTGGTCTTGGCGGCCTTGGCGATGCGGTCGATCCGCGCCCCGGCGATCCCGTGCTGGGAGAACTCGGCCTTGGCGGCACTCACGATGCGGTCGCGGACCGAGTCTGCGGGGGTTGAGGCGCTCATGCTTCCACGCTACCCGACCAAACCGTTTGGTTTGCCGTGGGGGGATGGTCGGCGTATGGTCGGCACAGAATCAAAACCGAACTGTTTGGTTCGGTGTGAGAATGAGGAGATCCGCATGCAGCACAGGACACTCGGCACCCAGGGCCTGGCCGTCTCGGCGATCGGCTACGGCGCGATGGGCGTGACCATGGCCTACGGTCCCGGTGACGAGGAGGCGGGTATCGCCGCCATCCGCCGCGCCCACGACCTGGGCGTCACCTTCTTCGACACCGCCGAGCTCTACGGCTGGGGCACCGGCTCCAACGAGATCCTGGTCGGCAAGGCGGTCAAGGACTTCCGTGACGAGGTGGTCCTGGCCACCAAGTTCGGCTTCGACCTGTCCGACCTGTCCAACCTCTCCAAAGGGTTTGGCCTCAACAGCCGCCCGGACAACATCCGCAAAGTCGCCGACAACAGCCTGCGTTACCTGGGCGTCGACCAGATCGACGTCTTCTATCAGCACCGCGTCGACCCCGACGTGCCGATCGAGGACGTCGCGGGGACGGTGAAGGAGCTGATCGACGCGGGCAAGGTGAAGTACTTCGGCCTGAGCGAGGCGGGTCCGGAGACGATCCGCAAGGCGCATGCCGTCCAGCCGGTCTCGGTCCTGCAGACGGAGTACTCGCTGTTCGAGCGCGACGTCGAGCGGCTCTTCCCGCTCCTTCAGGAGCTCGGCATCGGCTTCGTCCCCTATTCGCCCCTCGGCCGCGGCTTCATCACCGGTACCGCGAAGCCCGCGGGACAGTACGACGCCACGGACCTGCGCAACAACGACCCGCGCTGGCAGCCTGGCAACTTCGAGAAGAACGTCGAAGCCGTGGACCGACTCGGCGTGCTGGCCTCCGCCAAGGGCATCACCGTCTCCCAGCTCGCCCTGGCCTGGCTGCTCGCCCAGGGGGACCAGATCGTCCCGATCCCCGGTACCCGCAGCGCCGCCCGCGTGGAGGAGAACGCCCGCGCCGCCGACGTCGCCCTCACCGAGGCCGATCTCGCCGCGATCCGCGAGATCCTCCCGACCGGCGGATTCGGCGCCCGCTACGCCGCAGAGCATGTCCCCGACTGGGTCTGACCCCGGGCACCTCCCAGCAGGCGCCAGGCTTCGAGCAGGCGCCGCTCGTCGATGAGCTCCCGTACTCCCTTGCGGGTGGTGTCCCGGGCAGCGCGGCTGAGGGTGCGGACCGAGCAGCCGAGCAGCTCGGCGTAATCCGCGGCCCGGTGCAGTGCGCGGAAGTGCAGCTCCAGGGTGTCCGCGAACCGTCCGTAGGTGTCCCCACGGCTCGTGCCGGCACTCGTGTGGGCACGCGTGTCGGCGGGGATGGCCCCGGGGGCGTTGGCGAGGCGCAGCAGTAGCGATTCGAGCAGGCTGCGCCGCAGGGCGTGGTGCACACCTAGGGGCCGGCGTCCGAGTGCGCGGTGTTCGTCCAGGAGCTGGAGCGCCGTCTGCCGGAGCCAGGCGGCGTCGTCGGGGTGCGGGCCCAGCACGGCAGGGGCCCCGTGCGCGGTGAGCGGGGCCGGCAGGCGGGCGATGTCGGGCCTGAGCACGTCCGGCTCGAACAGGATGAACGGGCCGCGGGCGGAGCCGGGCGGATGCCAGCACAGCGTGTGTCCGGGACGCACCCAGAGCCATTGGCCGGGGGCGACGGTCCAGGTGACGTGGTCGACGTCGTGCCGCAGCTCGCCCTCGGTGACGGCGATCAGGTAGTGGAAGGTGGCGCGGCCCGGCCGGGGCGGCTCCACGGCCCGTGTCCGCAGCCTACTGCCCTTTTTGTCGGCTTCGCGGGAAGGATGGGATGTGCCGCCGCGACCACCCCGTGAGGAAGGCACTCCCCATGATCGGGACGACCCTGCACAAGACCGCCGCCGACCGCGCCCAGGAGCTTCCCGGCGCCCGGCTGGAGCATCCCTTCGGCGACGACTGGGAGGTCTTCAAGGTGCGCGGCAAGGTGTTCATGCTGATGACCGAGGTTCCTGGGGGCCCCGTCGTGATCCTCAAGGCGGACCCCGGTGAGGCACATGCCCTGCGGGAGCAGTACAGCCACATCACCCCCGGCTACCACATGAACAAGAAGCACTGGATCACACTGGAGGGCGGCGACGGCGTCGGACCGGAAGGCGGCGTCGGACCAGAAGACGGCGTCGACACGGAAGACGGCGTCGACGAGGAACTCGTCGATGAGCTCGTCACCGACTCCTACCGACTCGTGGTCGCCCGCCTGCCCAGGGCCGAGCGGCCCGTCGACCCGCACACCTACGGCAGCCGCACGTGGGCGGCCCGGTGAGCGCGGCCGGCGACCGGCTCCAGGACACCGCCCGCCAGGCGGCCCTCGCGCTGCCCGGGACGGACCACGGTTACCCGTTCACCCAGCACCTGGACGTGTACAAGGTCGCGGGCAAGGTGTTCCTGATCGTCAGCGACGACCCGGACGAACAGATCATCACGGTCAAGTGCGAACCCGAACCCGAACGCGCCCGCGCGCACCTGCACCGCCACGCCTCGATCACACCGGGCCGCTACCTCGACAAACGGCACTGGATCTCGCTCGGACCGGGCCCCGGCATCACCAAGCGGCTGGTCACCGACGTGGTCGAGGATTCCTACGACCTGGCCGTCGAGCGGCTTCCGCGGCGCGACCGCCCCCGTACCCGATGAACACCGCACGCGCGCCCACGAGCCGCTGAGCCCACGCCTGTCAGCGCCCCGTGCAAGGCTCGCCACACCCGCCCGCACACCTCCCGCCCGTACACCTCCGGCCCGTACACCTTCCGCCCGCACCCCCCGCCCGTACACCTCCACCCGCGATCCGAGAGACCGATGGAACCGACCGAAGCGACCCTGCCGCTCTTCGACGAGGAGCCCGCCCGGCCACTCGCCGACCGCCTGCGCCCCACCCGGCTCGAAGACGTCGTCGGGCAGGACCACCTCCTGGCCCCGGACGCCCCGCTGGGCCGCATGGTCGCCCAGCAGCGCCTCGGCTCCGCCATCCTGTGGGGCCCGCCCGGCGTGGGAAAGACGACCATCGCCCGGCTCCTCGCGGACGGCAGCGACCTGGCCTTCGAACCGGTGTCGGCCACCTTCTCCGGCGTGGCCGACCTGCGCAAGGTCTTCACCGCCGCCCGCAGCCGGCGCACCATCGGCCAGGGCACCCTGCTGTTCGTCGACGAGATCCACCGCTTCAACCGCGCCCAGCAGGACAGCTTCCTGCCCTACGTCGAGGACGGCACGATCACCCTGATCGGCGCCACCACGGAGAACCCGAGCTTCGAGCTCAACGGCGCCCTCCTCTCCCGCACCCAGGTCCTCGTCCTCAAACGCCTCGATGAAGCCGCCCTGTCCACACTCCTCGACCGAGCCGAGGACCTCACCGGCCACCACCTGCCCCTGGACGTCGATGCCCGGCGCGCCCTGATCGCCATGGCCGACGGCGACGGCCGCTACCTCCTCAACATGGCCGAACAGCTCCAGGCCCTCCCGGACACCGGCACCCCCCTGGACACCGCCGCGCTCGCCCACCACATCCAGCAGCGCGCCCCGCTGTACGACAAGGCGCAGGAGGGCCACTACAACCTGATCTCCGCGCTCCACAAGTCGATGCGCGGCTCCGACCCGGACGCGGCCCTGTACTGGCTCGCCCGCATGATCGACGGCGGCGAGGACCCCCTGTTCGTGGCCCGCCGCCTGGTCCGCTTCGCGAGCGAGGACATCGGCATCGCCGACCCGCACGCCCTTCAGCAGACCCTCGCCGCCTGGGACGTGTACGAGCGACTCGGTTCCCCCGAGGGCGAGTTGGCGATCGCCCAGGCTGTCGTCTACCTCGCCACCGCCCCCAAGTCCATCGCCGTCTACCGCGGCTTCAACGCGGCCCACCGCGCCGCCCGCCGCACCGGTTCCCTCAAGCCGCCCGCCCACATCCTCAACGCCCCGACCCGCCTGATGAAGGACCTCGGCTACGGCAAGGACTACCAGTACGACCCCGACACCACCGACGGCTTCTCCGGCGCCGACTACTTCCCCGACGACATGGACCGCGAGACGTACTACCAGCCCACCGGCAACGGCTACGAAGCCCAGATCACCGAGCGCCTACGCCACTGGGCCGCCCTGCGCGAGCGCCCCCAACGCTGACCGGCCGTCGCCCGGACCCTCACTCGCCCCACTGCGGAGCGATGCCCTCGGGACCAGCGGGTGGCTTCACGTTCCGTGTTCGCAGAAGCATCACGTCGTGCGGGGCGCCGCCCCGAGCCCCGGCAACCTCGCCCGGCGCGCATCGTATTCGGACAGGCCGTCGAGCTATGGCTCCGGTTCGACGGGGAGCCGGCCGACTCGGTGCACATGTCGGTGTGGCTACCCCCGCGAAGGGGCCCCGATCCGAGGCGCCGTACCGGTTCCGCACCACCGGCTGTGCGTCCCACCACCCGGTAGCGCACGTTCCGTTAATTCCCTTCCCACAGAGTGAAACATTCCCCCGCTCCCCACGCGTCTATGGGGTGAGTCGGAAGCGAGGGGGACGGGGATGGGGCAAGTGCGTAGGGAGGGGTTCCGCGAGTTCGCGGAGGTCCGGGCGGGGAGTCTGTACCGGTCGGCGTGTCTACTGGCGAGCGGGGACACCCACCTCGCCGAGGACCTCGTTCAGGAAACCCTGGGCCGGATGTACCTGATCTGGGGGAGAACCTCCAGTATCGACAATCCGGCCGCGTACGCACAGACGGTGCTGGTGCGGGAGTTCCTCAAACACAAGCGCCGTCGCTCCGCGGGGGAGCGGCCCTTCGCCGTCCTGACCGACACGCGTGGAACGAGCCCGCTCCCGGTCGCCGGGGCCGATCCGGCCCTGCGGCTGACCCTGCTGGAGGCGCTCGGTCACTTGGCCCCCAAGGACCGCGCGGTCCTCGTACTGCGGTACTGGGAGGACCGCAGCGTCGAGGAGACCGCCGAAGCCATGAACGTCACCTCGGCGGCGGTGCGCACGCGCAGTACCCGCGCGCTCGCCCGCCTCCGGGCGGAACTGGGCGGAAGCCTCAGCGTATTCGTGGCCACCTGAGTGCGGGGGAGCCACCCAGCGATGCCCCACTCCTCGTACCCGTCACGTCCGTTGCCGGACCACACCGGCGCGTTTGACCACCACCCCGGAAGGTGATTCGGCATGCCCTTTGAAGACGAGCTCGGCGCAGCCCTGCGGAGCGCCGGCGACGGATTCGCCCCCGGCCGCCCGGACTTGGCGGCCGCCGGCGAGCGGCGAGGCCGCCGACTGCTGGCCCGCCGCCGGGCCTCCATCGTCGGCGGCTCGGCCCTGACCCTGGCCGTCATCGGATCCGTCGGCGCCTACGGGAGCGGCCTGATCGCCGTCGGCACCCCGAACGACAACAGGGCGAACGTCGCCGCCGCTCCCCTCCCCAACACCGAGACGGCCGCAGCCTCCACCCCGACCGCCGGCCAGTCCGGCGGTGGGGTGACCGCGTCCCGACTGATAGAGATCTACCGGCAGTTGCTGACGGGCGGTCGGGTGAGTGACACCGCGGCGACCGTGCCGGGCGGCGCCGATCAGTCGCCCAACGCAGTGGTGACCGGTGTGTACGACGACGGCAAGGGCCGCGCGGCGATCGCCGTCGGCCTCTCCCGCACCGACCCGCACGGGCAGGCGGCCGAGGACATGCTCAAGTGCCCCGACCCCAAGCTGGTCCCGTACGACTCCTGCACCCTCGAGACGCTGCCGGACGGCGGCCGGCTGAACCTCTTCCAGGGCTACGAATACCCGGACAAGCGCGAGCCCACCAAGCTCTGGCGGGCCATCCTGGTCACCCGCGAGGGCTACCAGGTCGACGTGTCCGAGTGGAACGCCCCCGCGGAGAAGGGGCAGCCCGTCACCCGGGCCAACCCGCCGCTGACCAAGGCCCAGTTGAAGGACTTCACCACCTCGGCCCTGTGGCGCCCGGTCCTGAGCCGGTTGCCCGCGCCCCAGCAGGCACCGTCGGGAACGGGCTCCGTCCCCAACCAGGGGACCGCGGCGGCCTCCGGCGGCGCCTCCACCGGCGCGAACACGGGCACGACCGCCGGCTCGGCCCCCGATCAGACCAAGGGCGCGGGGGGCTCCACCACCGGCGCGCCGCAGCCGCCCTCCGGCGGAGCGGCGCAGACGCCCGACCCGGGCGACGCCGGCCGGGGCGACACGGGCGAGGAGGGCGCGGGCCAGGGCCGTACGGTCGCGGTGCTGGAATCCCTGGTGCCGAAGTCCGGCATCAAGGTCCTGCGCAGGGCCGGACAGCCCGGCTTCGGCTCGCTCGTGCTCGATGACGGCAAGGGCGCCTCGCTGGTCCAGGTCAACGTCCAGGAGGACATGGGTGAAGCCCTCAAGGACCGCATGAACGGCGCGGGCGTCGTCGTCCTGCCCGACGGCACCCGGGTGCTGTCGGAGCAGAAGTCCGGAGAGAAGGGCGGCGCGGGCGTCCTCTGGTGGAGCGTCGACACCCTGCGCCCGGACGGTCGCCGTGTGGTCGTGTCGGCCTTCAACACCGGCGACCAGGGGAAGGCGGCCACCCGTGCGAAGCCCATCCTGACGATGGCGCAGCTGAAGGCCATCGCCCTCGACCAGAAGTGGTTCGCCTGACCATCCCTCCGAAGCCCCGCCCGGGCCGGCATCTGCCCCAACAGATCCCGTCCCGGGCGGGCTCCGCCAGGCAATCAAGGAGGCTGCCGGAGGGTCGCCGCCGCCACTTGGCGCAACGACGTCCGGCGCGAGGAGACCGAGCAGGCTCTGCAGGTCGCCCGCCTCCGGCATTCGGCCCGGCTCTCGGCTGCGGAAACGACACCACGCGGTCGGCGCGCGGCGACGTCCGTTCGCGCCTGGTGCGCGATCTGCCGGACTGCGCCGGTGGTCTTGTCGACGGTCGCCGCGCTCTCGTCGTACCCGAGGTCGCCACCGGTACGCCCAGTCGCCCCGGGCCGCCCTCCGTGCCCGCGAACGCGTTCCGCAGCCCGTGCCGGGGGGCGCAGTAGTAGTAGGTCTACGGGTCCTGGTTGCCCGAGCGCAGGAGGATGTCGTTCTGCCGGCTCTTCATGCTGTTGCACTCGTTCCAGTTGGATCCGCTGTCGCCGTTGGCGAAGCTGTGTCAGAGCTGAAGCCGCGCAGGTCGGGGTAGAGGCGCCCGTCGGTGAGTCCGGCGGGGTCGCGGTAGGCCCAGTGCAGCACGGGCGCGGTCTTCCCGACCCCGGCGGGCCCGACGACCAGGCAGAGGGGCGCCTCGCCCGTCGCGGCCCGGGTCAGGGCGGCGAGCTCCGCCGCCCGGCCGTGAAAACCGCGCGGCGCGCGGCAGCAGGTCGGGTGCGCTCGTGTGGAGAGTGGCCTCCGGTACGGCGGCGGGCGGCGGGACGGCCGCCGTGCGGGCGGGTCGGGGCCGGCCCATGCTCGCGGCCTGCTCCAGCTCCCGGGCGTCGTCCGCGTCCAGGCCCAGCGCCTTCGCCAGGGCCTGGACGGTGCGGCGCTGCGGCCCCCGGGAGCGGCCCTGCTCCAGGTAGGGCAGGGTACGTACGCTCACACCAGCCGCGTGCGCCAGATTCTCCTGGCTGCGCCCCGCCCTGCGGCGCAGACCGTGCAGCAGCGTGCCGAAGGAACCGGTGGCCGGTGTACTCGGGGCCATGCTGATGATCTTCCTCTGTTCGACGTGGCCCGCCGAACGCCGAACCCAACCCGCAAAAGTACGCGGTGCGTACTTTCGCGGGCGAAATTGCCGGTTGGCGCACGCCCGGCCGGGTTGGACCGAGGTCTGAGGAAGGAGGCTCCGGCAGCCCCTCCGGGAGTGCCCCGAGCCGCTGACCGTACCTCTTCCGCATGATGTCCGCGACGGCCCGGCCCCCGCTATCGCGACCGCGACGTCGTCCGAACTCGCCTACGAGTCGATCGTGCCGCGCACCCTGCCGACGCAGGTCACCCGCCACGGCCCGGCCACCGGTGGGGGAGGTCCAGGACAACCGAGGAGGGAGGTGTCGGTGGTTTGTCGGCTCTGTCGGTCTCCTGTCGGCGCGGGCTGACACCTTGTGAGGAAGAGCCCCCGGACGATTCGTCCGGCGCGGCATTCGAGGAGGGGATCTCTCATGCACGACGTAGTGATCGTAGGAGCCGGCCCGGTCGGTCTGATCCTCGCTTGCGAGCTCGGCCTCGCGGGTTGCTCGGTACTGGTGCTCGAACGGGAGCCGGAGCTCGGCTCCCCGTTACGGGCGGCCCCGCTCGGGATGAGGGGCCTGTCCGCCGCATCCGTCGAGGCGTTCTACCGGCGCGGCCTGCTGGAACCGCTGCTGGCGGCGTCGGGCCCCCAGGAGATGTGGGCTCCGATCTCAGCAGCGGGTGCGTCCTCCGGGCCCCGGATCGGCGGCCACTTCGCGGGGATGCTCCTCGACGGGGCCCTGATCGACCTCGCCGCCCTTCCGTTCCGGTTGCCCAGCCCGGCGGAGGAATCCGTGCGGACCGACCTCGAAGCGGTCGAGAGGGTGTTGTCCGAGCAGGCGTCCAAGCTGGGGGTGGAGATCAAGCGGGGCGTCACGGTCTCGGCCGTCCTCCAGGGCCCGGAGAGCGTGGTCGCCCGCGCCGGCGAGGACGCGTACGAGGCACGCTGGCTCGTCGGCTGCGACGGCGGACGCAGTGCGGTGCGCAGGCTCACGGGCTTCGAGTTCGTCGGCACCGAGCCGCAGTTCACCGGATACACGATGCGTGCCACCCTCGCCGATCCGGAGCAGCTGGGCCACGGCTTCAACCTGACGCCGACGGGCATGTACCTCCGGCTGCCCGCCCGCGGACACATCGCCATGATGGACTTCGACGGCGGAGCCTTCGACCGCTCGCTGCCGCCGACCCACGAACACCTCCAAGAGGTGCTGCGCCGGGTCTCCGGTACCGACGTGACCATCGCCGAGGTCCACATCGCCTCTTCGTTCACCGACCGGGCGATGCAGGCGACGGCGTATCGGCGGGGGCGCGTCCTGCTCGCGGGCGACGCGGCCCACATCCACTCGCCCCTCGGCGGCCAGGGCCTGAGCACCGGCATCGGCGACGCCGTGAACCTGGGGTGGAAGCTCGCGGCCACCGTGCACGGGTACGCGCCGGGCGGACTCCTCGACACCTACACCGAGGAGCGCCATCCGATCGGCGCCGCGGTCCTGGACTGGACGCGCGCCCAGGTGGCGACCATGCGGCCGGACCCGCACGCCCAGGCCATCCAGGCAGTGGTGCGCGATCTCATCGGAACCCGCGACGGGGCGACCTACGTCTACGAGAAGCTGTCGGGGGCATGGATCCGCTACGACCTCGGCAGCGAGCACCCGCTGGTCGGCCTGAGCGCCCCGGACTACGCCATGGAGGACGGGACCCGGCTCGGCCACCTCATGGCCGGCGGGCGGGGGCTGCTGCTCGACTTCAGCGCCGGGCGGACCCTGCAGGCTCCGGCAGCGGGCTGGGCGGGCCGGCTCCGGTACGCAGCCGGGGCGGCGGAGAACGACCTCGGCGCGGGTGCCGTGCTGGTGCGGCCGGACGGCGTGGTCGCCTGGGCGGGTGACCCGCAGCCTGACCGCGAGGCATTTGAGCGGGCCGCGGGCCGCTGGTTCGGTCCTGCCGCCACGACCGGCGTGCCGTCCGCAACCCACCCCGCGGACGCCACCTCGCGCACGGGTGCCTCAGACCGACGGTGAGCCCTGCCTCCCGGGCCCGGCTGCGGGACGCTGCACCTGGCTGGTCGCGGCGTAACAGGGGCCTGAGGGGCGGGGCGCTAGGGTCTCCCGCCCGCCGCCACCGCGGGCGGGCGGGCCACAGCTGTCAGCGGCGGTGTCGCTGAGGGAGGGCGGAGACAGGGCCACGGTGCTGGCCTTCGGGTGGCCGGCAGGGTGACAGCCCCGCCACAGGTCTCGGCGCCGCGGGCGAAGGCGAGCAGGGCCGCCACACATCCCTCACAAAGCTCCCGGCGTGTCCTGGACTCGTACAGCCTTCACGCTGGACTCGGCCCCAGGCGCGGCCCTCCCCCCCGACGGCTGTCGGCAGCGGGCTGTCGGCCGGTGGCTGGCCGGTGGCTAGTGGCTGAGCGACTTGAGGGCCGCCGCGTCGTACGGCTTCAGCTCGTCGAAGCGGTTGCCGAGGACCTTCGCCGCCCACTGCGGGTCCTGGAGCAGTGCCCGGCCGACGGCGACCATGTCGAACTCGTCGCGTTCCATGCGGTCCAGGAGGTTGTCGATATCGCCGAGCGCCGCGCCCTCACCGGCGAAGGAGCGGATGAAGTCGCCGTCGAGGCCGACCGAGCCGACGGTGATGGTCGGCCGACCGGTGAGCCTCTTGGTCCAGCCGGCCAGGTTCAGGTCCGAGCCCTCGAACTCCGGGAGCCAGTAGCGCCGGGTGGAGGCGTGGAACGCGTCGACGCCCGCCGCCGCCAGCGGGGCCAGGATCGTCTCCAGCTCCTGCGGGGTCTGCGCGAGCCGGGCGTCGTAGGCCTCCTGCTTCCACTGCGAGTAGCGGAAGATCACCGGGAAGTCGGCCGCGACGCGCTCGCGGACCGCCGCCACGATCTCCGCGGCGAACTTCGTACGGGCCACCGCGTCGCCGCCGTACGCGTCGGTGCGGCGGTTGGTCCGCTCCCACAGGAACTGGTCGAGCAAGTAGCCGTGAGCGCCGTGCAGCTCGACGCCGTCGAAACCGATCCGCTCCGCCTCCGCGGCGGCATCGGCGAACGCGCCGATGACGTCGTCGAGGTCGGCGCGGGTCATCGCCTTGCCGGTTCCCTCGGTGCCGTCGACGCGGATGCCGGAGGGGCCGACGGCGGGCGCGGCGGCGTAGGGCTCCTCGCCCTGCTTGCGCACCATGCCGATGTGCCACAGCTGGGGCACGATCGTGCCGCCGACCTCGTGCACGGCCGCGGCGACCTTCGCCCAGCCCGCCAGCTGGTCCTCGCCGTGGAACCGCGGCACCCGGTCGCTCTGCCCGGCGGAGTCGTGGCCGACGTAGGTGCCCTCGGTAACGATCAGGCCCACGCCCGCGGCGGCCCGGCTGGCGTAGTACGCCTGCACGTCCTCGCCGGGCACGCCGCCGGGGGAGAACATCCGCGTCATCGGCGCCATCGCGATGCGGTTGGGAACGGTCAGGCCGTTCAGCGTGATGGGCCGGGACAGGATCTCGGCCGCGCGGGAGGCGGTGGACGTGGTGACGGTCATGCGGGTCCTCCGGGTGAGGCTGTGGCTCGTCGGGGTGCCGGCGAGGAGTGCATCGTACACACGATATGTATCATGCATATTGCAGCGCCCCCGAACCTCGCCCGGAGCCGTCCGCGCGCCACCCCCGTGGAGGTCTGCCGGTACCGGGCATGCGGGCCCTCGGGTCCGCGATAATGGACCGTCGGAAATGGAGCGTCGGAAGGAGCGGGAGGCGCAGTGCTGGAGAAACTGGAGCGGGAGCTGATGCTGCTCTCGCGGCACCAGGTGCTGGCCGGGCGCGACCGCGGCCCCGAACGCCTGGAGCGGTCGGCGTACCTGCTGCTCAGCCGGATCGACACCCAAGGCCCCATGTCCATCGGACAGCTGGCGGAAGCCTTCGGGCTCGACACGTCAACCGTGAACCGTCAGACATCGGCGCTCCTGCGCTGCGGACTCGCCGAACGCGTCCCGGACCCGGACGGCGGCATGGCCCGCAAGCTGCGCATCACTGTCGAAGGCGGGCGCCGCCTCGCCGAAGACCGTGAGGTCAACCAGTCCTGCCTGGCCCGGGTGGTCGCCGACTGGTCCCCCGAGGAGGTACGGGAACTGGCGGACGTCCTGGCCCGGCTCAACCGCAGCGCCGAGGCCCTCGAAGGACGGCACTGGCCGCGCGCGGAGGAGGGCGACATCCACTCCGCATGCCACTCGCCGATCCCGCAGGAGCCCGCGGCCCCCACCTTGTAGGAAAGCCCGCGGCCCCGCCTCGTAGGAGAGCCCGCGGCCCACTCGTGTGGGAACGCCCGCCCTTGGGCCGCCGCCCGGACCCGGCGAGCCGGGCGTACGGTCACCTGGCTCCGTAGCCCCAGATCACCAAGCGGCGCAACAGCCCCCAGCCGTTCTCCCGCGCCTGCTCTGACCGAGCTCCTGAAGCGGGTCGGCCGGGCTCGGGACAGTTCAGTGCCAAGCGGGTGCCGGTGCGGATGCCGGGGCGGTCAGGGCGGCCTTTGCCGCCAGCCGGAGATTCCTGATCATGGGATTCGGGTCGCCCTTGCGGCTGACCAGGACGACCTGGCTCGGAGGAGCGCCCTCGACCGGGACGGTGACGAGATCAGGACGCAGTGAGCTACGCCGATCGCCGACCGGCAGCACGGCGATCGCCCTGCCGCTCGCGACGAGTTCGAGCTTGTCCTCGTAGCTCTCGATCGGCGGGACGCCGGCCCCGAGGATCCGGTAGGACGTCCAGTCCGCTGTCTCGAACGCGCACGGCGCCGCCTCCTCGCCGGCCAGTTCCTCCGCGGTCACCGACGTGCGGTCGGCCAGGGGATGGCCGAGCGGGACCACGAGCATCCGGGGCTCCTCGTACAGCGGGGTGGTGAGCACGTCGTCGGCGGCGAGCGGCAGCGGGGCCCGCGCGATCAGGGCGTCGACGCGGTTGTCGGACAGGGCCCCGATGTCGCGGCAGCTCAGGTAGCGGGTGGCGATCTCGGCGTCCGGGTGACGGCGGCGCAGTTCCCGTACGGCGGCAGTGATCACCAAGTCTTCGACGTAGCCGATGGCGATTCGCTGGGTCTCGGCTTGTTCACACACGGCCAGTTCGGCCTGGCGGGCGGCCTGCAGCAGGGCTTGGGCGAGGGGGAGGAACCTCTGGCCCGCCGGAGTGAGCCGGGCGCCCTTGGGTTCGCGGTCCAGCAGTCGGGCGCCGAGATGCTTCTCGAGCCGTTGGATCTGGCGGCTCAGCGCCGGCTGAGCCACGTGCAGGTCGGCGGCGGCGCGGCCGAAGTGCTGGTGCGCCGCCACCACGGTGAAGTAGCGCACCAGCCGCAGTTCCAGGTCCTGTCCGAGATCATTCATCCTTCCAGCGTAGGCGTCATGCCGTTTCGGAATGATCAGGTTGCCGAACCGGTCTTGGACGACCACGCCGTCCTGGGCTTTGACTGAAGGAGCAAAGTTTCCCGAGGAAAGCGACAGGCGCGATGAAGGCGATCCAGTTCCACGCAGCGGGCGGACCGGAAGTTCTGCAGTACGACGAGGTGCCGATTCCCGAGATCGGCCCGGGCGAGGTGCTGGTCCGTGTGCACGCGGCGGGCATCAACCCGCCGGACTGGTACGTGCGTGAGGGGTTGAAGGTCATGCCGGCCGAGGTGAGGCCGGCGCTGGAGTTCCCCCTGATCCCCGGAACGGACATGTCGGGCGTGGTCCAGGCGGTCGCTCCGGACGTGCTGGGGTTCGCCGTCGGTGACGAGGTCTTCGGCATGCTGCGGTTCCCCGGATTCGACGGCCGGACGTACGCCGAGTACGTGGCCGCGCCCGCTTCGGACCTGGCGCACAAGCCGGCCGCCCTCGACTACGTGCAGGCGGCTGGAGCGCCGATGGCCGTGCTGACGGCCTGGCAGTACCTGGTTGATCTCGGCCACGACGTGCCGTCTCCATTCACCGGCCAGGTGCACCAGCCGGTGCCGATCACGCCAGGGATGACCGTGTTGGTCAACGGGGCCGCCGGTGGAGTGGGCCACTTCGCGGTGCAGCTGGCGAAATGGAAGGGGGCACACGTCATCGCGGTGGCCTCGGGCCGGCACGAGCAGTTCCTGCGCAAGCTCGGCGCCGATGAGTTCATCGACTACACCAGGACGCAGGCGGCGGACGTGGTCAGCGGTGTCGACCTGGTGATCGACGCCGTCGGTGGCCCGGACAGCTCACGCTTTCTGACGGTGCTCAAGCGCGGCGGCACCATGCTTCCGGTGTTCTTCGCCCAGTACGACCCGGCAGAGACGGCGCGTCTGGGCATCACTGTCTCGAACATTCAGGTGCGTTCCCACGGCGCCCAACTCGCCGCGATCGGGCCCCTGTTCGACACGGGCAAGCTCCGGGTCGCGGTGGACAGCACCTATCCGTTGCGCGAGGCGGGCAGCGCACACACGCGAGCTGCGCGGGGTCACCTCCAGGGCAAGATCGTGCTGACGATGGTCTCGTGAGCGCCGGACTCCAGCAGCGCCGGTGGCGAACTGCGCCCACGCACTGGGCGAGCTGAAAGCGCCCGAGCGGGAAGCGCCCCTCCTTCAGTGGCGCGTCGCGCGACGAGCAGGTGCCCATCCAATTGCATGGGAGTCATCCCAGCCGTGCTTTACATGCAGTTGAAGTTAATTGGAGGGCTGTCTATCTTCGAGACCAGAGCGCAAGACGGAACGCACCGCTTGGCTCGACCAGCCCCATCACCCCCTCCTCACACGGGAGTACGACCATGTCCGTATCGCTTCAGACCACTGACGTCGCCTCTTCCGACGCCGATCTGCTCGCCCAGACCGCGATCGCCGTGCGTGCGGCCGGCTCCGCGCTGCTCGAGCGCTTCGGCGATGTCGTCCGCTACCAGACCCGCGAAGAGCTGATGCGCGCGCTCGCCGACAACGACGACACGGCTCTCGACATCCTGCGCCCCCGTCTTACGGGCCTGCGCCCGGACGCCGGTTGGGTGGAGGACGAGCTGGACGGCGGGGCGCTGCCGCCCGGCGAATGGTGGGTCGTGGATCCGGCTGAAGGCAACGTCAACCACCTGCACGCGCTGCCGGATTGGGCGGTGACCGCCACCCTCGTGCGTGAGAACCAGCCGGTACTCACCGCGGTTCACCTGCCGTTGACCGGCGAGACCTACACCGCGCTCGCCGGCGCGGGCGCCCACGTCGACGGCCGACCGCTGCACGTCTCCCGGACCGCGGACCTCGGCCTGAGCATCGTCGCCACCAGCCAGGCCCGGCCGGACGAGGACGAGAAGGTCGTGCGGCGCGTCGGCTCCTCGATCACCGCCATGCTCTTCGACGCGCTCGTCGTGCGCACCGCCGTGCCCGCGACCCTGCACCTGGTGAACGTGGCCGCCGGCCGCATCGACGCCTTCTGGCAGTTCGCCGGCGCCCGCGCGGACCTGCTCCCCGGAGCGCTGCTCGTTACCGAGGCCGGCGGACAGATCTCCGACGCCGAGGGCCGTCCGTGGACCCCGCTGAGCGAGAGCCTCCTTGCCGCCGCGCCCGGCGTCCACGCCGAGGCCGTCGCCACGCTCTCACGCTGACCGCGCCCCACAACCCGCACTCACGAAAAGGACCACATCATCATGACCACGATCGCAGTTCTCGGAAACGGCCGCGTCGGCGGAAATCTGGCCACAGCCCTCACCCGGGCAGGGCATGAGGTGACCGTGGCGGACCGTGCGCCGGGCGCCGCCGCCGACGCGGCCCGGACAGCCCAGGTCGTCATCAACGCCACCCCGGGAGCCGGCTCGCTGGAACGGCTCGCTGTCCTGCGCGAGGAACTGCGCGACAAGATCCTCGTCGACGTCTCCAACGCCACCGTCGACGGACCGGACGGACTGCCTGCCCACCTGATCTACCCCGGCTCAAGCCTCGCCGAGCAACTCCAGGAAGCGCTCCCCGAAACGCGCGTCGTCAAGACGCTCAACACCATGCTCTTCCCGGTGATGACCGCGCCGGCCACGCTCGCCCAGACACCCACCGCGTTCCTCTCCGGCGACGACCCGCAGGCCAAGCAGACCGTCCGTGAACTGCTCATCGACCTCGGCTGGCGCACGGGGTGGCTCACCGATCTCGGCGGGATCCAGACCGCCCGCGCCACGGAGGCCGCGATTCTGTTCGTACCGCACGTGATTCGGTCCAGCGGATTCGCGCCCTTCGCGATCTCGATCGCCCGCTGAACCGCACACAGTGCACCGCCGGGGCGCGCCGTAGCGCAGACGAAGTCCGGCAAGGTGAAGCGACCGCATTCGTTGGCCTCCCATCCATCGCGGCGTCGTTCGAGTCCCCGTACCTACCTGTACGACGCCGACCAACGCCATCCCACAGCGGCCAAGGCCGTCGGCGACGGTTCCCTGTTCGCCGTAAGTCCCGAAACGGCGGCGGCCCAGGTCGCGGCAGAATTCACCGGATGGGCGCCTGAACTCACCGCACTCATCACTGACTGGGAAACCGCCCTTGCCCCGCGCCCGCCCAGCTGTTGGGCCTGCGCCCCCGTGTCGAGTACCTCGTGGCGACCGCGCGGTGGTGCTTGAGGCCATTGATCCCCGCAGCCCCACCAGGCAGTGGTGCCCGCCCGTCGAGGCAGGGGAGGCCGCCGCCTCGGCGGCCGGGACTGGCCTCGGCGCTCCCTGGTGCGAGGGTGCCGTATGGTGGACGGGTTGCCGTGCCGAGGTGTTCGGTGGCAGTGACCGGACTCTCTGTTCCTTCTGTGTGTCGATCTTGAGGTGACTTCTTATCAACCAGGCCATGTAGTCGTCCGTGTTCCCCGCGTGCTGTGGTTGTTCGCACGTGTCCGGGGGCGGACGTCGCGCTGGCCTGAGTTGCGTCACCCTCCCCCTGTGTTCTGTCTTTCCCGGGTGCAGCTCTGCCGTCTGCCCCGGGTTTCGTGTTCTCCGGCCCCGGTGCGGCTGCCGGCAGGGCTCCCCGGTCCTTTGGATCAGGAGTCTTTCCGTCGTGTCTTCCTCCGCGCTCGACAATGAGCCGCAGCACACCATCCCCTCCCCAACCCGCCCCACACCTGGCCTGTCGAAGATGGGTCTGGCTGCCTGGATCGCCCTCTTGGTGCTTCTGGGCGCCGAGCTGATGGACATGATCGACCAATCGGTCGTCCTGACCGCCCTGCCCGCGATCCAGGAGTCGACCGGCGCCGGACCGGACGTGGTGCAGTGGCTGACCACCGGCTATTCACTGCCCATAGCCGTCGGGCTGATCACCGGCGGACGCCTCGGCGACCTCTACGGCCGGCGCAGGATCCTCCTGATGGGCACCGTCGTGTTCACCACGGCCTCGCTGCTGTGCGGCCTCGCTGCCGGGCCCGGCGTGCTGATCGGCGCCCGCGCCCTCCAGGGCGTGGGAGTGGCCCTCATGATCCCGCAGATCCTGGCCACCCTCCACGTCACCTTCGAGGGGCAGAACCGCAGCAAGGTGTTCGGACTGTACGGGGTGGTCATGTCGCTCGCCAATGTCCTGGGCCCGGTGATGGGCGGCCTGCTGACCGAGGCGGACCTGTTCGAGCTGTCCTGGCGGCCGATCTTCCTGGTCAACGTGCCCGTCGGCCTCGCCGTGATCATTCTGGGACGCCGGTTCATCCCCGAGTCGACCGTGAAGAAGGCCGACCGGCTCGACCTGACCGGCATGCTGCTGTCCGCACTGGCCATCGTCCTGATCGTCGTTCCGCTCACCGAGGGGCATCTCCACCGCTGGCCGCTGTGGTGCTTCACCCTGCTCGCCGCGGGCCTCCTCGTCCTCGGTGTCTTCCTGCGCCACCAGCAGCGCAAGCAGGGCAACGCCCCGCTCGTGGCGCTGTCCCTGTTCCGGGGCGGGCGGTTCTCCGGCGGCATGGCCGCGCAGCTGCTGCACGGCCTGCTGTGCGGGCTGTTCTTCATGACCTGGACCCTCTACCTCCAGCGCGGGCTGGGCATGAGTCCCTTCCATGCGGCCTTGGCCTTCGTGCTGCTTTCCCTCGGCGAGCTGGCCGGCGCGACGGTCACGGCGAAGAGCGGCGGGCGTTTCGCCCGACGCCTGCCGCAGGCCGGGGCCCTCGTCACGATCGCCGCGATGGCTGCCTACGGGCTCCAGATCGACGCAGCCCAGGGGGACCTGGCCCTGCTGGGGATGACCGCGCCGGTCGTACTGATCGGGTTCGGCCTCGGTATGGTCGGCGGGCCTCTCGCCGACATGTCGCTGGCCAGGGTCCCGCACGAGGACGCCGGTTCCGCTTCGGGCCTGTTCAACACCGTCATGCACTTGGGCATCGCGCTGGGCACCGCGCTGACCGCCCTCGTGTTCTTCGCCCCCACCAACGGCTCATCCGACGCAGCACTCAACCGCGACGCGTTCCTCACCGTGCTGTGGTGGGTCGCCGGCCTCCTCGTCCTGATGTGGGCCCTGATGTTCTCCCTGCCCCAGCAGACCAACAACCAGGCCGACTGAGCGACGCCCCGGCCCCAGCCGCAACGCTGGCCGGGGCCGGGCCCTTGAGCCAGAGCATCCCGCCCAACCCGCCCAAGATGCCGAACCCGCCCAACCCGCCGAACCCGCGCGCTTCCGCATTCGACGTCCTCCAAGCCGACGGGAGAGGCGGCCGCCCCGAGGCCGAGTGTCCGGAGGCGGTGATGCGGAAGCCGGTACCGGCCCTGTGGACGCGCACCGCGCAGGGCGTCACTGCCGGCGGCCCGCCAGGTAGCGGGAGATGAGCTTGGCGAGTTGGGGGCCGTGTTCGTAGGCGAGGGGTGCCAGGTCGGGTGGCAGGACGAATCCGTGGGGGAGGCGGTCGTACGCGGTGGTCATCTGCTGTCTGTAGGCGTCGGTCAGCTGTTGGGGCCATGTGCCGGTCAGGGGTGGGCGCATGCGGGACTCGGCGGCCAGTGCCTGGTGTTGGAGGGCCGCTTCCTCGATGGCTTCTTCCCGGGTCCAGTCGCTGATGGGCGTGCGCTCGGGCTGCCAGGGCGCGAGCCAGGTGCTCGCGGTGCCGGTCAGGATCGTGTGGGCGAGTTCTTGTGCGATGAGGGGTGAGGCGTGGAGGCCGTCGCGGTGGGTGCCGGTGGCCAGGTACAGGCCGGGGCGGCCGCCCGGTCCGAGGAGGGGATGGCCGTCGAGACCGACGGGCCGGTTGCCGTGGTGGAGACGGTGCAGGCGGGCGGTGGCCAGGCCGTGGTGCAGCTGGCCGAACGCGGCGTCGAGGAGGAAGGGCAGTCCCGCGGCCGGAGGCCGGGCGCCCGGGGTCAGAGCGGGGGAGGCGGAGGCGCCGACGTACCAGGTGCCGTCGGCCTGGGGGACGGCGTGCAGGCCGCACGCGTACGCGCGGTTGGGGGTGCGCAGTACGGCGGGGAGCGGGCCCGGGGCGGTGAGGGAGACGGCGGTGCCCTCCGCACAGACCACCGGCAGGGCGGTGTGGTGGGCATCGAGGCTGTCGTGGAGCGGGGTGGTCCAGGCTCCGGCGGCCAGTACCAGGACGGGCGCGGTCACCGTGGAGGTCCGGGTCCGCAGCGTGTAGCGCGAGCCGGCTGCCTCGAGCCGGCCGGAAGGAGTACGGATGACGCCGGGCAGGGCGGCCAGCGCCGCATCCAGGGTGGCCAGCCAGCGCCGGGCATCGAGATACGCCTCGCGGGGCAGGTGCAGGGCGCGCAGGGGCCGGTCGTTGTCCAAGGGCTGCAGACCGGGAACGGCAGCCGGGTCGATGTCCTCGACGGGCAGCGCGTGTGCGCGGCCCGCCGCGGCGATCGCGGCCAGGGATTGCTCGTCGATTCGGCTGGATACGGCGTTCAGCAGGACGAACGTCCCGTATCCGTAACCGTCCTGGGCAGGCGCCGCGGAGCCCGCCGTCTCCCGTACGGCCGCCCGCCAGGCCGGCCAGCGCCGGGCCGCGTCCACGGCCATCGCCAGGCGCAGCCGCCCGTGCCGACTGCGGACCGAGGCGGCCGTCACCTCACCCAGGACGCCGAGCATCGCCCCCGCCGCACGCGACGCCCCTGCCGCGCGCCGGCCCGCCACGACCACGCGAAGCCGCGGTTCCGCCGCCGCGAGCGCGAACGCGATCGATCGCCCCAGCACCCCGTCACCGACCACCAGTACATCCGCCACAGCCGACCCCACCCCCATACCTCGTACCGCATGCCGCCGTCCCGTCCACCGGCGCTATCCCTGCCCCTCCGCGCGCACCCGACTCGCGCCCGTATGGCGTTGTCCGGTTTCGCCCGGCGGCCCGGACTCCTCGTGTACCAGGAGGGGTCGATGTCCTTGAGCTGCTCGCGCCAGTCCGAAGTCAGCGCCCCTGCCTGCGACTGATCCCTGATGCGGCATCCGGGTGGGAGGGCCACGGGATCGTCAAGGCACCGGTTCCGGTCAACCGTCCGCTCGTTGGATGGGCAATGAAGTCCTCGCTTCCCGGAGGGCCGCTCCGGCTGCGCTCCGCGAGAAGCCCGGCATGAGTTCGAGGTGTGCATGGGATGGATGGGTGGGGTCGTGGCCGGCCGGATCTCTTCGAGGCTCTCCCTCGGACGCACCCGCGAGGGCCGGCCATCGGGTACGCGGCCCACGGCTCTTGCGATCAGCGGACCGGCTGCCACTGACGCCCCGGCGGCCCGACCGGTCACGGCAGGGGTGCGGGCTCTGCCTGGCCGCCGTCGCATCGAGGGGCTGGACGCGTTCCGCGGCTGCCTCGTGGCCCTGCGCATCCTCGTCGGCAGCCAGGTGGCCGGGATCGCGGCGGCTGTGATGACGCACCCGGACGGATTCGGCCTGACCGTTGCCGACCTGGTCTTCCCAGGGTTTCTGTTCATCATGGGCATGGCCATTGCGGTGTCCATGTCCGCCCTTCTCCGGCTGCCGGACGCACACGGACCGGACAGGCGCACCCACATCGTGCGCGTCGTGCGCCGGGCGCTTCTGCTGTACGCGATCGGCATGTTCCTGAACGCGTACCCGTTCCTGCCCGAGATCCTGGAGCACCTGCGGTTCGTCGGAGTGCTCCAGCGCCTGGCCGTCGTGTACCTGGTCGTGTCGCTGCTGTACGTCACGTGCGCTTGGGCGCTGCTGCCCAGCGCGGCGGCCCCGGGCGGCGCGGGCGCGGTGCCCGTCGGGGCGCTCGCGCGCGGCGGCCGGTTCCTGGCCAAAGCGTTCCTGCTGGGCGGGTTCCCGTTGCTGTGCGGCACCCTGTGGATCGTGGCGACGTACTCCTTCCACAGCCCCTGGCCCGAATGCGCGGGCGTACCCGGACTGGTGCCTGCCTGCTCGTTGGAGGCCTATGTCGATACGAACGTGTGGGGTGTGCGGCACAACTACGACGGTGGCGCCTTCGACCCGGAAGGCCTGGTGTCGACGCTGGTGGCGGTGGTCAACTGCTGGGCGGGGCTCGTCGTCGGCATGGACGTCGTCCGGAACAAGGCGCGCTACGGCGCGGTCGGCGGGGTCCGCGGGCGCGCGTCCCTGCTGATCGCCATCGGCACGGTATGTCTCGGGTCCGGCCTCGCGCTGGGCATGGTCATCCCGATCGGCAAGCACTTGTGGACCCCGTCGTACGCCCTGGTGACCGTCGGGATCATGATCGTCGGCTTCGCTCTGGTGCTCCTGGCGTTCGACGGCGGGCTGTGGCCGACGGCCGACGCCTCGGCCGGTGCCTGCGAGAGCGACGCGGGGAGCGCTGCCGACTGCCGGCCGCGACCGGAGCACCGGGGTGTGGGGGGCGCAGTCCGCCGGGGACTGGCCGCGATGGGGGACACACTGGTCGCTCTCGGCCGCAACCCGCTGTTCTTCTACGTCCTGTCCGAACTCGTCGTCACCACGCTGGATTACCTCCCCGTCCGGTACCACGGCAAGGAGGGGTCGCTGTGGACCGCGGGCGCCGAGGTCGGCCTGGCCTCGTGGATGCCCGGACCGCTGGCGAGCATGGTGTGGGCGGTGCTGTGGCTGCTGCTGTTCTACGTGCCGCTCGCGCGGCTGCTCGTGGCGCGCGGGTGGTACATCCGGGTGTGACCAGAGTCGCGGGCGGGGCCCGGCCATCGCCGACGGCAGGCCGGGGCCGGGCCACGTACCGCCGCCTGCCGTCGGGGCACTCCTGGTCCGCCGCGTCGCATCAACGCAGGGCTTCGGGTGCGGTGGCCCGGATGGTGGCGCCCTTGGTCATGAAGTAGAAGTCCTCGTCTTCGATGGCGGCCCGGGTCTGTTCGCCGATGTACAGGTCGAGGTGCTTGGCATCGTCGCAGCCGATGCTGCACAGGTCGTCCACGCGCCATGGTGCGGCTTTCACGCGGGCGCAGACCGGGGCGGAGACGCCGGGGCCGCAGTCGGTGACATGGATCCGGGTGCCCGGCGACAGGTGGTTGGCGGCGACGGACTGCCAGGGCACCAGGGTGTTCTCGTGGGAGCCCACCGGGGGAGTGCCGGTGGCGAAGTAGCAGTGCCGGTCGAAGTCCCAGCCGAGGTAGTCCCCGCGGGAGGTCTTGCCGAAGCCCTCCAGGCCGACGCGTTCCAGGTAGTCGGCGGGGAAGCCGTCCGGCAGGTGCTGGCCGGCGCAGGCCTGACCACGAATGCTGCGCCGGAGGCCGTGGTAGTGGGCCTTGCTGGGAGTGAAGTAGACGGTGAGGGTGTATCCCCCCTGAGGGGCGGTTTCCGTCCGTGGCATGTCGATGGTGTTCAGCCGGTGGTGCAGCCGAAGTCCGGCGTAACAGAGAGCGGCGACGGCCAGCAGGGCGCACGCCGCGAGCACCAGGATCCTGCCCCGCGCGGCGCGCGGGCGAGGTCCGGGTGGCGCGGGCGCGGTGGGCGGGGTCGTGTCCAGGTGCGCGGCCATGGATGGGATCTACTCCGTGCGGGTCGCGGGGGCGGGGGCGCGGCACGCGCCGTACCGGAGTACGGCAGTGCCGTCACCGATGAAGGTCCGGCTGGGCGGTCTTCCGGGCGCTCGTGGACCTCCTCGGCCACCGAGCGGCCTTGGTCCTGCCTGCCGTCACCCTGGCATGATCATTCGTACCGTCGGGCTTCAGAACGCGTCGGGGCGCCGAAGTCGCCCCGTTCGAGCGCATCCAACGTCAAGCGTTCGAGCGCACCCACCGTCAAGCCGCGTGCGCATCAGACGTCAAGCCGCGTGCGCGCCACTCGCTCCTGCGGGGGAACGCCCGCGCGCCGTGGTGAAAACCCGTAGACGATCTTCCTAGCATCCAGTGACGTGATCAACGACCTCCTCAGCCCACCGCACCCCAGGCCCTCCCCGCCGGTGTTCGACGATCCGCGCGGCCACCGCCGCAAGGTCCTGACCGCCGCGGGAGCCCTCGCATGCCTCCTGTGCGTGTGCGTGCTCGCGGTGCTCGGCGGCGTGCTGTACGCCGAACCGAACGCACCGGCGACCAGCCCGGCCGAGGCCACCCACACGACACCCCGGCGATGAGGGCGATCTCGCCCCGCGGGCACTGGTGGGTCCTGGCCGCTGTCCTCGCGGTCTTCGTGTCGGCCCTCTTCGTGGCGACCTCGGTCCTGCGCGGCGTCGCCGCACCGGCCACTACCCGGGAACAGCAGCCGGACGGCTTCGTGCCTCGTTCCGTGTCCGGCGGCGGCCCCGTCGTCGACACCCGGAACGGCCCCCCGATCAGCCTCGACGTCCGCCCGGGTACGGTCGCGCTCACCTTCGACGACGGCCCGGACCCGGCCTGGACGCCCCAGATCCTCCGTGTGCTGGCCGCCAAGCGGGTACCAGCGACGTTCTTCGTCGTCGGCCGGCACGTGGCCGAACACCCCGAGCTGGTCCGGGCGCAGATCGCCGAGGGACACGAAGTCGGCCTGCACACCTTCACCCACGCCGATCTGGCCACCGCGCCCGTGTGGCAGCTGCGGCTGGAGCTCGCCGCCAGTCGTGCGGCCCTGGCCGGAGCCACGGGAACCAGTACGACCCTTCTGCGGCCGCCCTACTCCTCCATGCCCGACGCGGTCGACAACCGCGACTGGCGCGCCTCCCTGCGTACCGGCGCCCTCGGCTACCTGACCGTTCTGTCCACCCACGACGGTCTCGACTGGGAGGTACGTGACGCGGAGGACATCGTGCGCGGTGCCGCACCGCGGGACGGACGGGGGGCGGTCGTCCTCCTCCACGACGGCGGCGGCGACCGCTCGCGGACCGTCGCGGCGCTCGGGCAGCTCATCGACGGCCTCAAGGCGCGCGGATACCGCTTCACCACCCTGACCGAGTCGGTCAGCCTGCCACCCCAGACGGCGCCGGTCACACCCCTCGACCGCTGGTACGGCGCCGCCCTCATCAGTCTGATCCAGGCAGCCGGCGTGGTACCCCCCGCTGCCGCCGGACTGCTGTACGCGGTGGCCCTGCTCACCACCGCCCGGCTGCTCCTCCTCGCCGCGGCCGCAGCCGCACACCGAAGGCGCACCGACAAGACACCGGCCCGTACCCCCTCCCCGCCCAGGGTCTCCGCCGTGGTCCCCGCCCACAACGAGGAGGCGACCATCGCCTCCTGCGTGCGCGCCCTGCTCGACGGAGGCTGCCCCGGCATCGACGTCGTCGTGGTCGACGACGGCTCCACCGACGGCACCGCGGCGGCGGCCCGTTCCGTGACGGACCCCCGGGTTCGCGTCGTGACCCAGGCAAACCAGGGCAAGCCCGCCGCCCTCAACGCGGGCGTCGCGCACGCCGAGCACGATGTGATCCTGATGGTCGACGCGGACACCGTCATCGCCCCGGGCGCGGTGGCCCGCCTCGCGGCCGCCATGTCCGACCCGTCGGTCGGCGCGGTGGCCGGGAACACGAAGGTCGCGAACCGCAAAGGCCTGCTGCCCCTGTGGCAACACCTCGAATACGTCATGAGCTTCGGCCTGGAACGCCGCCTCTTCGACCTCGCCGGCGCCAGTCCGACCGTCCCCGGAGCGATCGGGGCCTTCCGGCGCTCGGCCCTTGCCTCCTGCGGCGGCATCAGCGCCGACACCCTCGCCGAGGACACCGACATCGCCATGGCCCTGTGCCGGGCGGGCTGGCGCGTCGTCTACCGAAGCGACGCGCACGCCCACACCCACGTCCCCACGACCGTCCGGGGCCTCTGGCACCAGCGTCACCGCTGGGCCTACGGCACCCTGCAGTCCCTCTGGAAACACCGTCGCGCGGTCAGGGAGACCGGCACCGCCGGCCACCTCGGCCGCCGTACCCTTCCCTACCTGCTGCTGTTCCAGCTCGCCCTGCCGCTCGCAGCGCCCCTCATGGACGCCGCAGCCCTTTACGGACTCGCCTCCGGAACCACACCCGTGCCGGCCATCACCTGGGCCGTTTTCAGCCTCGCCCAACTCGGCCTCGCCGGCTACGCCCTGCGCAGCGACGGCGAAAGCCTGCGCCCTCTGTGGCTCGTCCCGCTCCAGCAGAGCCTCTACCGCACCGCGCTGTGTCTGGTCACCATCCACGCTCTGACCTCCGCGGCACTCGGAGCCAGCCCTCGCTGGCGGGACCCCTCGGACACCCCTACGGAGGTACGGGCCCAACCCGTGGCGGCGTAACAGCCCCTCCCCGACGAGGGCGAGATCACCCCTCTCCTGCTGGAGCTCCGGCAGCGGTTCCCGGCCCTATCGGCCCCCACGAGCGCCGCGGCTCTACGCTCGCGGCGCGGCGAGGGCGGTCGGCACCGCGCAGGGGGTAGGTCAGGTGGTGGTCTGCCGGATGAGGTGGTTGACGACGTCGTGGTGGCGGTGGCGGTGGCTGTGGCTGTGGCGGTGGCGGTGGCGGGCGGTGTGGACGGATGTGAGGTCATCGGGGGCCAAGGCCGGCAGGGCGGTGTTCCAGAGCTCGTCGAGGTGGCGGGTGGCGGGCTGGAGCCGGCCGGTGGTCAGGTTGATGCTCTGGCCGCGGGTGCCGTCGCGGGCGGCGCGCCAGTACGCGGCTCGCAGCATCTCCGCCTGCGGCCGGGGCGCGGACCGTCCGTCGTGCACGGCGGTGAGGGCTGTGGCGGCGAGGCCTTTGACGGCGACGGCCAGGAGGAGAGTGTCGTCGGGGGTGGGGCGGCGTCGGCGACACGCAGGCATGCCCACACGGTCTGTTCGTGGTCCAGGGCACGGAAGGTGGCCAGGCTCTGGGCGCAGCGGGCTCCCGCCGACAAGGGTGGGGGAGTGTGCTGGCCCAGGACGGGTGTGCCGCTGGAGATGATGCGCAGGCTCAGGCGGGCGGCGGCGCGTGCGACGGCATGGCGGGCGTGGCGCAGGTCCTCGCCGAGGGCGAGGCTGGGGTGCGGGTGGGTGCGGACCTCGACCTCTCGACCCCCTGCTGTCTGTCCACCGGCGTCCACCTCGCCATGTACAGCGCCACCCTCACCGCCGCCTGCCTGGCAAGCACCCTGGCCGGCGACACGACCGAGGAACACGCCCACCGCTTCTACCAGGGCGCCTACCGGCATGCCTACGAACGCCCCGCCCCGGTCACAGAGAGCACGGACTGGGAGGCCACGGCACCAGCGACATGCTGCCCCTGCCCACCCGCCCCGACCAGCCCACCGTCGGCCTCTACCTCGACCTTCACCCCCACCCCCGCCTGCACCACGCTCCCTGACCGCCCCGCCCGGTAAGCCCGTTCCAGGGCCCCGGGCGCTCCGGCCGCTGTCCACCCCGGTCACGGTGGCCTCGGCGGAGGCGGCCGTGCCCGGACACCGGCTGTATGGCGGGGCCCTGGAAGGCCGATACCGGTCAGCTGGGTCCCGGCGAAGGGCTCCGATCCGGGCGAGGCCGCAAGTCACCCCGAGCGTGCGGGTGAGGTGCAGGGTTGATCAGGCGACGGCGAGGGAGATCTCGGTGGCCTTGATCAGGGCAACGACGGAAGAACCGGCGGTCAGGCCGAGGTCCTTGACGGCGTCGGCAGTGATGGCCGCGGTCAGGCCGCCACCGGCGATGTCGACCTTGACGGAGGCCATGGCCGGGCCGACGGCGACGTCTACGACGGTGCCGGCGATCTGGTTGCGGATGGAGACACCGGTGACGGCAGCGGTGGCCAGCGAGACCTCGGTGGCCTTCACGAGGGCCTTGACTGCGGAGCCCTCGGCGATGCCGAGGTCCTTGACAGCGTCGGTGGTGATCGCGGCGGTGATGTCCTGACCACCCTCCAGGCGCACCTTGACCGAGGACATGGCCTCGCCGGCGGTAACAGCGGTGACGGTGCCGGCGATCTGGTTGCGGATGGACAGGCTCATGGAACAACGCCCCTTTGGATGGAAAATCGGAATCGGTCGCCGCCTGAGGGTTCCCCTTGCGGCACTTCCGAATCTACGTCAGTGAATTCCAGCCCCGGTAAACGAACCGCATCTGCGAGGCGAAAGCCCCAGCTAGCAGGAGCAGATGAGAAGGGGCCGTGCGACCCGACTATTTCGGCACTTTCAGTCGTCCGGCCCTATGCTTCAGGCTGAATGTGCTGGGCAATATCAGCAATGTGGGTGGCAGCTAAAAGCTGAAAGTGAAGCAAGGCCTGCAGATGCTGCCCGTTGTTCTCCGTAAGCGGTCCTGATGTCCTCGCCGCTCCCGGTCGTCCGAACCGGCGGTCGCGGACGCGGGCGTGCTGACGATACGAGGCTCGTCCAGGGCGTGGAGCGCCGCGCTCCGCTGAGTGCCCGGCAGGACCGACCAAACCGCACCGAGGTGCCTGACGTGACTGCGACGTAAATACGGGTTATGGCCTCATGAGGCGCTTTGATCTACTGCCGTGGATGTGTGTCGGTGAGGGTGGGGGCGGTCCAGTGATCAATGCGTGGGATAGAGAGCACAGTGAGTTTGAAGAGCAGTCCTGGCCGTCGCAGCTGTGGAGCCGGCGCCTCGTCAGGGCAGCTGGCGGAAATCGGGCTTGGTGCTGCTACGCGCTGGCCGCTCGGCGTGGGCGGCAGTGCTGTCGCTCTGGGGGCAGCACTGGTGGTCGGCGTGAGTCGGCGGGGCGGGATGCCTTGGGCCGCGCCGAGGTGTGGTCCGGGCCGGGATGGTGGCGAGGGTTATGGCGTGGTCGCGGTAGCCCGAGGTGTCGGGTTGGACCGTGGCGATGTGCGGTGGGGTAGTTGGGCGCATGCGCTGAAGGCAGGAGTTGTGAGCGGGACACCCACGATCACTACTGTACGTTGATGACTTGTTGCAGTACGCAGTCTCTTTGGGGGGTTCGTGGACACCACGGCGGCCCGGCAGCACATCTTCCGCATGCTCGATGTGGATGGCGATGGCGTGATTTCTCGTCAGGAATACCTCGCGCGCCCAGCTTTGGCGGTCGGCCAGCGCGGCGGTGGCTTTCGGGGCCCTGGACACCGATGGGGACGGGCGCATCGGCCGCGATGAGTACCTTGCCTCGATCCGCGCGTACGTCAGCGGTGGCACATCGCGCATGTACGACGCGCTGGCCGCAACCGGCTGACGGCGATCGCACGTCCGAGCCACCGCTCTACCGAACCCCTTCCTCGGTAACCCCCGGACCAAGCTAGGAGGCTCGACGTCGAGCGAATGTCGGGTGCAGGAACGGCCCCCGGCCGGGGGAGACGGTCAGGGGTCGTTCGTTGTTTCCGGGTGCGTCGGCGGGCGGGGTGCCGCGCGGATGCGGTGTGCGGGGTGGGCCGCGATGCTGGAGGGGACGAAACGCATCGGAAGGAGCATTCATGTCCATGATGGATAAGCTCAAGGAAATGCTGAAGGGCCACGAGAAGCAGGCCGGCCAGGGAGTCGACAAGGCCGGTGACTACGTCGACAGCAAGACCCAAGGCAAGTACGCCAGCCAGGTCGACGTGGCCCAGGAGAAGATCAAGGACCAGCTGGGACGCCCCGAAGGGGAAGGCGGGTCGCCGCAGCCGTAGTGCGGGGCGGGTGGGCCCCAGGCCGCCCCCTTCGCCGGAGCACTGCCGGCCGTTCCGCTCGGGCCCGTTGGGCCTGATGAGCAGGACCTGTCTCCGCTCTGCACCGTGCATGGCAGGCGGGCGGCCCTGGGCTGGAGGGCCTGCGGCACGGTTGGTGACCGACTGCTGAGGCCTCCGGCCGCGTCGACGAGACGGGCTTCTCGTGCGGCCGTTGCAGGCGTGGCTCCTCACTCGCTACGGCTTTCGACTCTGCACGTGTACGAGGAGGGAAAGTCCTGGCTGACGGCAACGAGACGTCGAGGGGCGACGGCGAGCGGGAATGCCAGTGCGGTCCGGGCTGCTACTGCGGCTGTCAGCAGGGCGGACCTTGTCAGTGCCAGGGTGGGCCCGGGTAAACGCTCAGGGTCCGGCAGTCGCCCATCCGTCATCAGGGCGCGGCGGGCAGGCCGTTGGCCTGCCCGCCGCGCCTTGGCGATCGGCCGGTATGCCAGTCAGTGGACGACAAGGGTGAACGGGGCGCGGGAGCCGTCGCCCTGGCGTGCTGTATCGGTTGGATTGACTCGACGCGAGATTTAGGTAAGCCTTACCTCGCTTTTATGTGGGTCCCGTGGAAGGCCCGCATCTGCACACTCCCTCGGAGCTCCTCTCATGCTGTCCCCTGCCGCCGCCGCCCCGGTCAGACCGGCCCTGCGCCCCGTCCGCCTGTACGACTCGTGGTGGACCGTGGCTGCTGCCGGCCTGGGGGCGATGGCCGTGCTGACGGCGGGGCTGTGGTTCTCCCTCCACATACGCACGGACGAGTCGCTTCACACGGCAGCCCTCTTCGTGCACCTCGCCTCGCTGGTGCTCGGCTTCGGCGCGGTGCTCTCCGCCGACTACTACGGCCTGCTGTGGGCCACCGGGCGCGCCCCGCTCGCTGAGGTCGTCGCCGCCACGTCCCGGCTCCACGTGCCGATCTGGGCCGGCCTCGGTGGACTGGTCGTCAGCGGGCTCATGCTCCACCCGGACCTGCACTCCCTGCTGACCCAGGTGAAGATCGGGCTGGTGGGCCTGCTCACGCTCAACGGCCTCCAGGCGGGCCTCCTCGGCCGCCGCCTCTCCGAGGCCGCCGGGCCGATCGGCCGCGGGGTGATGGTCTGGGGCGGCGCCACGGCGCTCCTGTCGCAGGTCTGCTGGTGGGGCGCGGTAGGGATCGGCTTCCTGAACACCAACCGCTGAGCCACCCGCGCTGCACGAACCGCCGCGGCCGCATATCACCGCGGACGCAGCTCAGCGAACGGAAGCCGCCAGCGCCACGCCGACATTCACAAGCGCGCCGCGTCAGGCTGAACCATCAGCGCCATCGCCTGTGCGAAGCGACCGCAAGTGCCGCCCCGTCCGGCTGACGCTCCTGGTCGACATCGCCGAGCGGACCGCCATGCGCTGCGCCGCGATCGCCGCCCCCGAGCGGTGCGCCAGGCTGCCCCGGTGGCGGGGAGCGGTCGGCACGGTCAGTCGGCGACAGCCGGCTCCGGTGCGGCGGTGGAGGCGTCGCGTACGCCCATCCGCAGGTGCTCGACGTGGAACAGGGCCTGGTCGAGGAGCTCGGCGACGTGGTTGTCGTAGAGCGCGTAGACGATCGACCGGCCGTGGCGCTCGCCGGTGACCAGGCCGAGGTTGCGCAGCAGGCGCAGCTGGTGGGAGCAGGCGGAGGCTTCCATCCCGACGGCTTCGGCGAGGTCGCTCACAGAGCACGGGCCTTCTTGGAGCCGGGCCAGGATGTACAGCCGTGAGGGCGTGGCCAGGGCCTGGAGGGTGGCGGCGACGTCGGCGGTCCCGACCGTGTCGAGGCGCTCGCGCGCGGTGGCGTTGCTGTCACTGCCGGTTCCGTGGCCCATGGGGGCATCATACCGATGACACCTGAAGACCTATTCATGTATTCCTGTATGGTGGAGGTGCTGCCCCAGTCCGCCCTTGAAGGGTTGTTTTGTCATGTCTTCAGTCCTCGGCCAGCGGCCCGCGCCGCCCGCCGCCGACCCGCGGTCGGTGGCCCCGCGGCGCCGCACGCGGGTGCTGGCGCTGCCGGAGGCCCGGTGGGCGCTCGCTGCGCTGGTCCTGTTCCTCCTCGCTCTGCCCGTCCACCTGCTGGGCGGCCCGGCGTGGCTGTGGGGCACGCTGTTCGCCGCCGCCTACGTCACAGGCGGCTGGGAGCCGGGGTGGGAGGGTCTGAAGGCCCTGAAGGGCAAGACGTTGGACGTGGATCTGCTGATGGTCGTGGCCGCGCTCGGCGCGGCTGCCATCGGCCAGGTCCTCGACGGGGCGCTGCTGATCGTCATCTTCGCCACCTCCGGCGCCCTGGAGGCCGTCGCGACCGCCCGGACGGCCGACTCCGTGCGCGGCCTGCTCGACCTCGCGCCGACCACCGCGACCCGCCTCCTGCCCGATGGCGGCGAGGAGAGCGTGCCCGCCGGCTCCCTCGGGGTGGGCGACACCATTCTGGTGCGGCCCGGCGAGCGGATCGGCGCCGACGGCCGTGTGATCGACGGGGCCTCCGATGTCGACCAGGCCACCATCACCGGCGAGCCCCTGCCGGTGGCCAAGCAGGTGGGGGACGAGGTGTTCGCCGGGACGGTCAACGGCACCGGCGCCCTGCGCGTCCGCGTCGAGCGGGACCCCTCCGACTCGGTGATCGCCCGGATCGTGAAGATGGTCGAAGAAGCCTCCGAGACCAAGGCCCCCACGCAACTGTTCATCGAGAAGATCGAACAGCAGTACTCGATCGGCATGGTCATCGCCACCCTGGCCGTCTTCGCGATCCCGCTCGCCTTCGGCGACGAACTCCGGTCGGCCCTGCTCCGCGCGATGATGTTCATGATCGTCGCCTCGCCCTGCGCGGTAGTGCTGTCCACCATGCCGCCGCTGTTGTCCGCGATCGCCAATGCCGGACGCCACGGCGTCCTGGCCAAGTCCGCCGTCGTGATGGAGCGCCTGGGCCAGGTCGACGCGGTCGCCCTGGACAAGACCGGCACCCTCACCGAGGGCACCCCCCGCGTCACCGACGTCCACCCCGTACCCGCTTCCGGACTGGACGGAGACGCGCTGGTGGCGCTGGCCGCGTCGGCCGAGCACTCCAGCGAGCACCCCCTGGCCCGCGCGGTCGTCGCCGCGGCCCGCGAACGCGGCCTCACCCTCGCCGAAGCCGCCGACTTCACCTCCGAGCCCGGCGCCGGTGTCACCGCCACCGTGCGTGGCCGCACCGTAAAGGTCGGTTCGCCGGCCCGGCTCGCCACCGCCGTCGATGCGACGACCGGCCACCTGGTGCGGGCGCTCGAAGGCCGGGGCCGCACCGCCGTCCTCGTCCTGCGCGATGGCACACCGGTCGGGGTGCTGGGCATCTCCGACCGGCTCCGCCCGGATGCGAAGGCGACCGTTGCCGCCCTCACCACCTTGACCGGCCGTACTCCGGTCCTCCTCACTGGTGACAACGAGCGCGCGGCCCGCCATCTGGCGGCCGGGGTCGGCATCACCGACGTCCGCGCCGGGCTCCTCCCGCAGGACAAGGTCGCCGCGGTCCAGAGCTGGGAGGCCGAGGGGCGCAGGGTCCTGGTCGTCGGCGACGGAGTCAACGACGCCCCCGCCCTGGCCGCCGCCCACACCGGCATCGCGATGGGCAACGCCGGCTCCGACCTCGCCCTGGAGACCGCGGACGCGGTCGTCGTCCGCGACGAACTCGCCACCATCCCCGCCGTAGTCGACCTCTCCCGGCGGGCCCGCCGCCTCGTGATCCAGAACCTGGTCATCGCCGGGATCTTCATCACCGTCCTCGTCACCTGGGACCTGACCGGTACCCTCCCGCTGCCGGTCGGTGTCGCCGGACATGAAGGCTCCACGGTCATCGTCGGCCTCAACGGCCTGCGCCTGCTCCGCGAACGTGCCTGGACGAACCGCCTCTCCCAGGGCACCAAGTGAGCCACCGCACCCGCCGGGACCGTACGGCCGCCTCGGAGGGGGCGGCCGGTGCGGCACGGTGCACCGTCACCGTCTGCCGGGGCTGCTGCTGCGGCACCGCCGCCAAAGTTCCCCGCCTCGACCACGAAGCCCAGCTCGCCGAACTGCGCACCGCCCTGTCCGGGATCGCGGCCGTCCGGCGCACCGACTGCCTCGACGTGTGCGAGCGTGCCAACGTCATCGTGATCCAGCCCTCCGCCGAAGGACGCAAAGCCGGAGGCCGGCCCATCTGGCTCGGCCAGGTCAATGACCCCGGCGCCGCCGACATCACCGCCTGGGTCCGAGACGGCGGCCCCGGCCTCGCCGAGCCGCCCGGCGCCCTCGACCTCTACGCCTTCCAGCCCTCACGCCGCGTCCGTGCCGAACTCCACGACGAGTAGCCGCCCGCACACGGCCCCATGAACCCGCGCTCACCACGGCCCCAACGCCCTTCGAGCGCGCGGTTCCCCATTTCCATAAAATGTGAATATAGAAATGCTATGCTTCGAGCATGAGTCGTCAAGACGCCGCTCCTGGCGCGTCCGCCGCCATCGGGGCAGCCCTCTACGGCCTGGCCACGAGGGCCGCGAGACGCCTGCCCCGGGACATGAGCCTGACGTCCGCCGCCACCCTGGCCACCCTGGACCGGACCGGGCCGCGGCGCATCACCGATCTGGCCGCAGTCGAGGGCGTCACCCAGCCCGCGATGACCACCCTGGTCCGGGTGATGGAGGAGGCCGGCCTGGTCGAGCGGCGGGGCGACGCGTCCGACAAGCGGGTCACGCTGGTGTGCCTGACCGAGGCCGGCGCGTCCTATGTCCGAACGCGGCGCCAGGCGGGTGTCCACGCGTTCGAGCGGATGATCGGCGAGCTCACCGGCGACGAGGTCGAGGCGCTGGTGGCGGCCCTTCCGGCGCTGAAGCATCTGGCGGAACTCGAGAGCCAGGACCGCGAAAGGCCCAAGCAATGACTGGGCAGCCGGTCGGCGGGGGCAGGGTGAAGGCATTTCCGGTGGCGCGTTCCGAGGCGCGGCCGCTGGTCCCCGCCCTGGTGTTCATCGCTCTCGTCGTGGCGGCGGTCGCCAGCCTGGGGACGCCGCTCATCACCAGCGTGGCGACCTCGTTCCACGTCTCGCTCGGCAGCGCGCAGTGGACGCTGACCGTCGCGCTGCTCAGCGGCGCCGTCGCCACGCCGGTCCTGGGCCGGCTCGGAGCCGGCCCGCACCGGCGGGCCACGATCCTCGCCACGCTGGCGGTCGTCGTCGCGGGCAGCGCGCTCACCGTGCTGCCGCTGCCGCTGCCGTTCGCGTGGCTGCTGGTCGGCCGCGCGGCACAGGGCGTCGGGCTCGGGCTGACGGCGCTGATGATGGGCGTGGCCCGGGACCACCTCCCCGAGGAGCGCAGCGCGGCCGTGATCGCCCTGATCTCGGTGGTCTCGATCATCGGGGCCGGCGTCGGCTACCCGCTGGCCGCACTGCTCGCGGAGCTCGGCGGGGTACGGGCCGCCTACGGCCTCGGCCTGGTCGTCACCGCCGCTGCCCTCCTGACCGCGTGGCGCTGCATGCCCGAAGCCCCCGAAGGCCGCTCCGCCCATGTGGACGTGGCAGGCGCGGTCGTCCTGGCCGCCGCGCTGCTCCTGGTGCTGTTCCTCGCCGGCGAACGGAATCTGTGGAGCCGGCACCTCGCCGTGGCGGCGGGACTCGCCGTCCTCGCGGTGGTGCTGCTCTGCGTCTGGGTCGTCATCGAGCTGCGCGGCACGACGCCCCTGGTCGATGTACGGGCGGTGCGGCACCCGGCGGTCGCCGGGGCCAACCTCGCCATGTTCGTCGGCGGGATCGGCATGTACCTCCTGCTCACGCTCATCACCCGGTACGCGCAGACGCCGCACGGCGCCGGCTACGGCTTCGGGCTGACGACCTTCGTCGCCGGGCTGGTCCTCGTCCCGTTCTCGGTGCTGGGGTTCGTCGCCGGCAAGCTCACGCCGCGGGTCCGGACGCGGATCGCCGACCCCCTGCTCCTGGCCGGCAGCGCCGTCGTGGTCGGCGGCGGGTTCGCCCTGTTCGCGGCGGCCCGGTCGGACTCGGCCGAACTGTTCGTGGCGATGGGCGTCCTCGGCTTCGGCGTCGGCGGCTTCTCGGCCGCCATGCCCGGAGTCATCCTGGCCGTCACCCCCAAGAGCGAGACGTCGAGCGCCATGAGCTTCAACTACGTCGTCCGCAGCGTCGGGTACTCCCTGGGCAGCGCCATCGGCGGCCTGATCCTCGCCGCGGGCACCGGCCGCGGCCACCTCTTCCCCGACGACAGCGCCTACACCACCGCGGCGCTGGTCGGCATCGGCGCCATGGCGATCACGACGCTGACAGGCCTCGCTCTCGCCCGCCGGCGCTCGTCCGAGACCAACCCGTACGTCACACGCACTCATCCCCACACTGGAGGTTCCATGCCCAAGGGCTACTGGGTCAGCGTCTACCGCACCATTTCCGACCCTGAGAAGCTGGCCGCGTACAACAAGCTGGCCGGTCCGGCCGTCCAGGCCGGGGGCGGTCGGGTCCTCGTCCGTGGCGGTCGGGTCGTGGCGTATGACGCCGGAATCGCCGAGCGCACCATCCTGATCGAGTTCGACAGCTTCGAGCAGGCCGTCGCGGCGCGCGAGAGTGCGGCCTACCAGGAGGCGCTGGCCGCCCTCTCCGACGGCGTCGAGCGCGACTTCCGCATCGTCGAAGGCATCGACTGACCGAGGTCCGGTTTCGGATCTTCACTGGTGAGGGAGAAGTCCGGCACGGCGGCGAGGAACGGACCCGGGGTCCGGCACGGGCGGCGTCTTTGACGGCGATCCTCGGCGCAACAAGTCGTGGACCCGGCCCCCACGGGCGGAAGAGCCCCCCACCCGCCGGTGCGACCGCCTTCATTCAGGGGGCGGGTTTGGTGTTGTCGCGCCGTTCGAGGCGCGCCACGTTCTCCTGGTCCTCGGGGTCCGTGCTCGCCTCGGCGGTGAACCAGGCGTCGAGGATCTCCTTGAGGAGCGGTTCCGAGGTGAGGCGCAGGCTGAGCGCGAGTACGTTGGCGTCATTCCAGCGACGCGCACCGTCGGCCGTGTAGGCGTCGGTGCACAGGGCCGCCCGTACGCCGGGCACCTTGTTCGCGGCGATCGACGCGCCCGTACCTGTCCAGCAGCACACGACGGCCTGGTCGGCGTTCCCGGCGGCGACGTCGCGGGCCGCCGCTTGCGAGCAGGCGGCCCATTGAGGATCGTCACCGGGGTCGAGTGCCCCGTACGTCACCACATCGTGTCCGCGGTCGCGCAGTTGCCCGAGGAGGGCGCGAGCCACGGGTTCGTCCATGTCCGAGGAAACGGAGATCCGCATGCCCCGAGACTAACCGGCCGCGGAACGGACGGTCGCCGCGAGTCGCGCGGGGAAAGGCGGCCCCGTCATCCGCTCACGGCCGGTCAGCCCGCGTCGACGACCTTCACGGCGACCGGGGTCCCGGCCTCCACGGTGCGGCTGACCGTGCAGAGCTTGTCGTGGGAGGTCTTCACGGCGCGCGGCAGGATCGCACGGGCCCGGTCGCCGGCCTCGCCTTCCGGGAAGCGGACGGTGAAGGCGGCCTCCAGGTCCGCCATGAGGTTGCCGCCGGCGTCCTCGACTTTGTGGCCCTGGACGGCGACGGAGAACTCGGTGGGTTCGGCGTGCCGGGTGGTGGCGACGTCCACGTCGGCCGCGGAGCAACCGCCGATCGCGGCGAGGAGGAGCTCGACGGGGGTGAAGCCCTCGCCGGATCCGGTGCCGAAGGTGATAGTGCCGCCGCGGGAGTTGGTCGCGGTGAACATGCTCGGACCGGTCCGCTCAACGGTGACGGAGCGCAGGGAATCAGCAGTCATGCCATCGACGGTACCCCCCGCGTCCCCGCCACCTCGCACGCACCACGCAGCTCACAGGGGACCGCGGCAGGGCGATGTCGGTGCCGGGCGCTACCTTCTGGCCATGATGATTCCCGTACGGCTGCTCGATTCCGTTCCCCTGCCCGGAGGGGAAGGACTGACCAGTGGCTTCGCCCTGGAGTCGCGGAGTGAGGGCCGACGCCGTGCCCTGCTGCGCAGCGGTGATGTGCTGGAGGTGTATGACCTGGACGCGCTGTGGGCGGGGGAGCGGGCGCCGGTCGCCGCCTTCCCGGTTCCCTGGCCGGCTTGGACCAGCGGGGAGCACTCGGTGAGCCCGGACGGCTCCTTCGCCGTCTTCTCGGGCCAGCGGTCCGTACGCGCCGTCGGCGCGGACGGTGTGACGCTCTGGGTGTACGGACACGGGTGCTGGGACCAGGAGGTCGGGCACGCCCACTCCGGCGACGAGCAGCAGATCTGCCGGGACTTCGAGTCCGGTTCGTGCCGGGTCTCGGACGATGGGCGGCTCGTGTGGGCGCACGTCGTCGCGGAGGGGGAGTACGAGGAGTGCTGGGTCGTCCTGGACGCCCGGGACGGGGCCGAGCTGGCCCGCGTACCCCTGGACAGCGTGACCTCCGGCTCGAACCACCTCTCCCACCCCGACGGGGTCCACATGGGACTGGGCATCGGCATGGGCCAGGACGGAATCCTGCTGCACTGGGCGCGCTGGGACGGGCATACGGTCACCAGCTGGGACCTGAACGAGACGATGGACCGGATCCTCGCCGACGTCCACCCGGAACACGCGGGCTACCTGACGCTCGAGCACTACGGCTACGACATCACGCTGCACGCTCTGGACGGCACGGTACTGGCCACCGGACAGCCCGCGGCGGACGGCGCGGACGGCGCCGACGCCGACGCCGACGCCGACGAAGCCGAGGGCGAGGCGGAGGACCTGCCGGCCTGGGACTATTCCTGCGGTTTCGTCGACGGCGACACCGTCATCGCCACCACTACCGAGTACGACGAGGCCCCCGAACTCGCCCGCCACTGGCTTCTGGACGCCCACACCCTGCGCGTGCGCGGTCAGGTGGCCTACCCGCAGCCCGTCGACAGCCTGGCCCGCCCCCTGGGCGACGGCACCTGGCTCACCTACGACGCGAAGACCGCGGACCTGCACCGCTGGGGCATCACCGGCGACGTCACCGGGGCGTCCTAGCACCGCCGCCGCAGCGCCGCCGTCGCACCGCCGCCCCGGTCAAGGCCGGTGTGCGCGTCACCGCAGGCACCCCACGATCTGCACCGAGATCCGGGCGCTCCCGGTGAGCCCGGCGGCGGTGTCGGTCGCGGAGAAGACGAGCGGGTAGGTCCCGTCCGCCAGTAGCGGGACCAGGAACGTGCCGGATGCCCCGGCGCCGATCGTGACCGGCCCGTTCGGTCCGATGATCTGCCAGGTGGTGGCCTGGGGATCGGTGATGGACCGGTTGCCCGGGCGGGTGTGCGCCGTACCGGAGAACGACTCCTCGCAGCCGCGCCGGAGCTTGCCGCCGCCACCGGGCCGGCCGATGGCCACCGCCGGGGCCTGAGGCCGCGCGGACGGCGAGTTGCCCGGCTGCGTGGTGGGCGGGTGGTTCGGGTCGCTCGGCGTCTGGCCGGGTGTGGTCGGCGTACGGGTGGTCGGGGACGCGCCCGGCGACCCGCTCGGGCTCGGCGAGGGCGACGTACCGGAGGCGCCGGGGCTCGGGGTGGCGGAAGGCGCGGGCTTGCCGGTGGCGGGGCCGAGGTCCACGGCGGGCGGCAGGCTCGGGTGGATGAGGGCGGGCGGTGCGGCGCCCTTGTCCGGAGAGGTGGGCTCGGCGTCGATGGTGCCGCACACGGCGCTCGCGACCATCCGCTGGCTGTCGGGAACGGGGATGATGCGCACCTCCATGTCGCCGGCGCCGTGCGCGTGGTTGTCGAAGTAGCCGTCGCCCGTCAGGGTCTCGCCATCGGAATGCTCCAACCAGACCGTGTCGTGGTAGTCGGTCGCGGCCCGTTGCTGGTTGCGACCGGTGACGTGCCAGTCCTTCACCGGCCGTCCCGACGTCCCCGGCGTGGGCCCGTCCGCCGACGCGTACAGCCAGCCGTCACCGAGATAGCGCTGCGGGCCGTTGCCCTGCTCGTTGTCCGCCGGGAACTGGAAACCGCCGCCGAGTACCAGTTGGCCCTTGGGACACTTCACGGTGGCGTCCGCAGCGCCCCCCGCCGCGACCGAGACCGTGGCGGTGGCGATCGAGACGTCCTTCAGCCTGACGCAGACCGGCCGCAGCTCGACGGCGTAGTTCGCCTGCGGAGGCTGGGGGTCCAGGATCCGGGTCTTGCGCTCCACCGCCTCGGAGTTGAACAGCCGGAACGAGCCCGTGCTCAGTTCCGTACCCGGATTGACCGAGACCCTGAAGGTCGCGGGCATGGGCTTCCCGGATACGTCGTACGTGGCCAGCTTGTCCAGGGGTACGGGCGCCACACCTCGCCCGGGGACGTTGCGCGCCGCCCGGAACTCGACTCCGAGCATCGTGAAGCCGCCCGTGCACGTGGGTCTCGCTTCCGCGGTGCGGAACGCCCCCGCGAACGGGCCGTCCGTCGATAGGTCGTGGATGGGGCCGGCGTCATTGCTGGCGATTTTCGACCCATGGTCCTTGAAGGCGTGCGCCCGGTCCGTGAACTTCTCGTGCGGCGCGAACTCCGGCTTGGCGTTCACGCACAGCGCGTACGAGGTGAGGGTGACGGGTGCGTCCCCCGGGTTGTACGCCGCCGCCAGCCACGCCGAACCGACGAACTCGCTGGTCGTCGCGAAACCGCCGCCGTCGACCGCGTACCCGCCGCCGAGCGCGGTCTCGTGCTTCTCACACCCCGCCACGATCGCCTGTTCGCCGCCCGCGGGCACCTGCACCGACGCGCTGCGCTGCACGACCGTGACGTGCGGCCCCTGCGCGGCCAGATAGATGCCCGCGCCCACCCCGCCACTGACCACCAGCGCTCCGGCAGCGACCACGGCCGCCGTCTTCCCGCTGATCGCCCCGCCCACTTTCGCCAAGACCCCAGAGCTCATTTCCCCCGCCCCTCCCGCTCCTGTCCCAACTCCCGCCCGCGCGCAGGCGCGTGGGGCCGTGGGCAATGTAGCGGCCGAAAGTGTTCCCTCACAGGGGTACGGAGCCTCCTGAAGGTTCCAACTCTGTTACCGCTCCATCACTGACTGATCCGGAGCGCCGCCACCATGCCGCCGTCCCCTGCCGAGGGAGGAGGGAAGAGGGAAGAGGGAAGCGGCCACCGGCGCCACGGGGCCGCCGGCCGCGAGCCCTTGGGCCAGTTCCGCCACGGATTCGGCCACCGCCGCGCTGTGCGAGACCAGGACGATGCCCACCATGTCGGCGGGCCCCGTGCCGGCGGGCCCCGTGCCGGCTTCCGGCGCCGTCACCGGGACCCCTCTGCTACGTCGGCCAGGGCCGCCACCAGCAAGGCCGACGAGGTCGCGCCGGGGTCCTGGTGCCCCACGCTCCGTTCGCCCAGGTAGCTGGCCCGGCCCTTGCGCGCCAGCAGGGGGACCGTCGCCACGGCCCCCTCCTCGGCCGCGGTCCGGGCCGCCCCGTACGAGGTGGTGAGGGCCGCCACCCCCGGTACGAGCGCGTCCAGCATCGTCTTGTCGCCCGGCGCGGCCCCGCCGAGCGCGGCCACCGCCCGCACCCCCGCGTCCAGGGCACCGCGCAGGTCCTCGTCCGAGACCTCGACGGCGTCCCCGAGCTCCTTGCCCGTGCGCCGCAGCAGCGTCCCGTAGAGCGGCCCCGAGGCGCCCCCGACGGTGGAGATCAAGGTCCGGCCCACGCGCTGGAGCACCGCCCCCGGCGTGGCCGGGGGATCCGCCTCCAGGGCGGCCCGGACCGCCGTGAAGCCCCGCAGCATGTTGTTGCCGTGGTCGGCGTCACCGATGGGGGAGTCGAGCTCGGTCAGCCGGTCCGCCTCCCGTTCCACGGCGGCCGCGGTGGCCGCCATCCAGCTCAGGAAGAACTCTGTGTCACGCACCGGATCTCCTCGGTTCGTCCGTCACGGTCGGTCGCCCCCGCGTCGGTCCTCTCGGGCCCCGGCCTCCGGCCCCCAGCTCAACGGCCCAGCTCAACGGCCCACCTCGACGGCCCCTGCTCAACGGCCCCGCTCAGCGTCCCCAGCGCAGGGCCGCCGTCTGCACGGGTGCGTCCCACAGCCGCAGCAGCTCCTCGTCGGCCCGGCACAGCGTCACCGAGCACCCGGCCATGTCCAGCGAGGTCACGTAGTTCCCGACCAGCGTCCGGGCCACCGGCACGCCCCGGGCCTCCAGCACCCGCGCCACCTCGGCGTGGAACCCGTACAGCTCCAGCAACGGCGTCGCACCCATCCCGTTGACCAGGGCCAGGACCGGGCCGTCGCCCGGGCCCGACGCGGCCAGGTCCTCCAGCACGGCGCCCACGGAGTACTCCGCGATCTCCCGCGCCGTCATCATGGCGTGCCGCTCGCGGCCGGGCTCGCCGTGGATCCCGACGCCCAGTTCCAGTTCGCCGTCCGGCAGGTCGAAGGTGGGCGTGCCCTTGGCGGGCGTGGTGCAGGCGCTCAGCGCCACACCGAAGCTCCGCGATACCTCGTTGACCCGCCGCGCGAGCGCGGCGACCCGGTCGAGCGGGGCGCCCTCCTCGGCCGCCGCCCCGGCGATCTTCTCGACGAAGAGGGTGGCGCCCGTACCGCGCCGCCCCGCTGTGTACAGGCTGTCCGTCACCGCGACGTCGTCGTTGACCAGGACGCGCTCGACCCGGATCCCGTCCTCCTCGGCCAGTTCGGCGGCCATGTCGAAGTTGAGGACGTCACCGGTGTAGTTCTTGACGACGAACACCACACCCTGCCCGGAGTCCACGGCCTTGGCGGCCCGCAGCATCTGGTCGGGTACGGGGGAGGTGAACACCTCGCCCGGGCACGCGGCCGACAGCATCCCGTACCCGACGAACCCGCCGTGCAGGGGTTCGTGCCCGGAACCTCCGCCGGACACCAGACCGACCCGCCCGCCCTCGCGCGCGCCCCGGCGTACGACGACCCGCCCCTCGACGTCCACGTCCAGGTCGGGATGGGCGGCGGCCAGCCCGTGCAGGGCATCGGCGACCACCGTCTGCGGACTGTTGATCAGCATGTTCATCAGATGCCTCCCGGTGGCGACGGGCGGACGTGCGGACGAGTGCCCCCGCACCATGCACGCCCCGTACCCAGTGTGCCGCCCCTCCACGCGCATGCGCCAAGGGGTGCGCACCCGAGGTGCGCACCCCGCGCCGAGAGGCGTTATGAGAGACAATCTGATGGGAAGGACCCCTTTGCCGTATCGGCGGTCCGCCGCTCGAGGGCGGCCCGTCCAGAGTGGCGAGACCCGCCTGACGTGGCGAGACCCGCCTGACGTGGCGAGACCCGCCTGGCATGGCAAAACCGTCCAACGTGGCACAAGAGGACTCGGGGCAGTCGAAGCCGGCCTTCGCGTCGGCGGGAAGCGGAACCCATGACTGAGCGCCTCAAGGGATCGGGGCTGGTCGGCGAACTCTCCGCCGAATTCGCCGGCACCATGATCCTCATTCTCTTCGGTTGCGGCGTGGTGGCCCAGGTGGTCGCCGGAGGAGGTTTGACGAACCCCCCGGGCGGCCTCGGCAACCACGACAGCATCGCCTGGGCCTGGGGTCTCGGCGTGACCCTGGGCGTCTACGTCGCCGCACGGCTCAGCGGCGCCCACCTGAACCCAGCGGTCACCCTCGCCCTGGCGGCGTTCAAGGGCTTCCCCTGGAAGAAGGTGGCCCCGTACGCGCTGGCCCAGACGGCCGGCGCCTTCGTCGCGGCCCTCATCATCCGGTGGAACTACACCGAGGCCCTGGGCAAGGTGGACCCTGGTCACACCATCAAGACGCAGGGCGTGTTCTCCACGCTCCCGGCCAACGGCAATCCGAACCTGCCGGTCACGGAGTGGGGAGCCCTGCGGGACCAGATCATCGGCACGGCGATCCTGCTCCTGCTGATCCTCGCCGTCACCGACCTGCTGGGCACGCCCCCCGGCGCCAACCTGGCGCCGTTCATCGTCGGCCTGATCGTCGTGGCCATCGGCATGGCCTTCGGCACCAACGCCGGGTACGCGATCAACCCCGCCCGTGACTTCGGACCCCGCCTGGCGAGCTTCCTCACCGGGTACGGCGGGGCCTGGCGGAACCAGTACGGGCACTTCTATTACTGGGTGCCCATCATCGGCCCGCTCATCGGCGGCCTGCTGGGCGCGGGCCTGTACAAGTTCTTCATCGGCAGGTTCCTGCCCACCGCCGAACCGGAGCCCCCGGGACGGGTCCCGGCCCCGGACGAGAGCTGACCGCACCCCCGCCGGGGCGGCCGTGAGACGACCCGCCCCGGCGCGCGAGCCCGTACGGGCGCAATCCCCAAGAGAGGCGGCACGCCATGGCTGATTTCGTCGGCGCGGTGGACCAGGGGACCACCAGCACCCGATTCATGATCTTCGACCACGCGGGCAACGAGGTGGCGAGGCACCAGCTGGAGCACTCCCAGATCCTGCCCCGCTCGGGCTGGGTCGAGCACGACCCCGTGGAGATCTGGGAACGCACCAACTCGGTGATGCAGAACGCGCTCCGGCACGGAAACCTGTCCGCCGCCGACCTGGCGGCCATCGGCATCACCAACCAGCGCGAGACGACCGTCGTATGGGACCCGCGCACCGGTCGCCCCTACTACAACGCCATCGTCTGGCAGGACACCCGTACGGACTCCATCGCGGCGGCACTGGAGCGCTCGGGCCAGGGCGACGTGATCCGCCGCAAGGCGGGCCTGCCACCGGCCACTTACTTCTCCGGCGGCAAGATTCAATGGATCCTGGAGAACGTCGAGGGGGTCCGCGAAGCGGCCGAACAGGGCCACGCCCTCTTCGGGAACACCGACTGCTGGGTGTTGTGGAACCTCACCGGTGGACCCGATGGCGGTGTCCACGCCACCGACGTGACCAACGCCAGCCGCACCATGCTGATGGACCTGGAGACGCTCGACTGGGACGACGAGCTGCTCGGCTTCTTCGGGGTCCCCCGTGCCATGCTCCCCACCATCAACGCGTCCTCCCACCCGGAGGCGTTCGGACGGACCCGCACCTCCCGCCCGCTACGGGAGGCCATCCCCATCACCGGAGTCCTCGGCGACCAGCAGGCGGCCACCGTCGGACAGGTCTGCTACGCGCCCGGCGAGGCCAAGAACACCTACGGCACCGGAAACTTCCTGGTGCTCAACACCGGTACGGAAGTGGTCCGTTCCCAGCACGGCCTGCTCACCACCGTGTGCTACCAGTTCGGGGACGACCCTGCCGTCTACGCACTGGAGGGATCCATCGCCGTCACCGGCTCGGCCATCCAGTGGCTGCGGGACCAACTCAAGATCATCAGTGACGCGGCCGAGAGCGAACGCCTCGCCCGCACCGTGGAGGACAGCGGAGGCATCTACTTCGTGCCCGCCTTCTCCGGCCTCTTCGCACCGTACTGGCGCTCCGACGCCCGCGGCGCGATCGTCGGGCTGGCCCGCTACCACGACAACGGCCACTTGGCGCGGGCCGCCCTGGAAGCCATCTGCTACCAGAGCCGCGACGTGGTGGACGCCATGGAGAAGGATTCGGGCGTCCACCTCGACGTCCTCAAGGTGGACGGCGGCGTGACCGCCAACGACCTGTGCATGCAGATCCAGGCCGACGTGCTCGGCGTACCGGTCAGCCGCCCCGTCGTCGCGGAGACGACCGCGCTCGGAGCCGCGTACGCCGCCGGACTGGCCACCGGATTCTGGCGCGACACGGACGAACTGCGCACGCACTGGCAGGAGTCCAAGCGGTGGCAGCCCACATGGTCCGAAGAGCAGCGCGAGGAGGGATACGCGGGCTGGAAGAAGGCCGTCGAGCGCACGCTCGACTGGGCCACGGTCGAATGATTCCCGAGGGCGCCGCCGTGGGAGGAGGGGGCGCCCCGGGGAGCCCCGCGTCGGCGGGAGGCGGCCATGGCCAGGCCTCGGCTCTGCCCGTCGTTGCGGGGCCATGTACTGGATCTTGAGACCACGAGGAGCCCAAGGCAGGCTCATGCCGCATGATCGATGAATTCGCGAAAGACAACCTGTACGGCAGACTGCGGCGGGACCGCAAGGCACTGGTCTGGAAACTCGACGGCTTGCCGAACACGAGACGCAGCTCGACGGGGAAGCCCGCGCAGCGTACTGCGCGAAGATCGAGCAGGCCGCCAGATCGGCCGCACCACTCAAGCCTTAGAGGTCGTCTCGCGTGACGTGATGTTCGTGCGGCACGATGCCGGGCCGTGGGGTGCTGATCCGTCGAAGCGTCTGCGTCTGGTTCCTGATGAACTCCGGCAGCCGGCCGCCCCGTCGCTGCCGTCGTTCGGCGATCGCGCTGTCCGGCTTGGCGCCCACCGCTGGGATTTCTGGTGGGACTGATCCGGCACTCACTGGCGCGGGCGTTGCTAGGCCAAAGCCGCCAGGTGCCCGCGCCGCAGCTGCTCCAGCGTCACCACGGCGAACGTGTGCCGCAGCAGGCGCGCGCGGCAGGCCGGCCGCACACCCGCCGACGCCGAACCGACCCGGCGCGCCCGCGGCGTGCCCGGGGGCGCCACCACCCGGGGCCTGCGCCACCGCGCGTACCGGCACGCCGCCTGCGCCGGGGCGATGACCTGCGCCCTGCCCCAGCGCAGGTGGTCGTCCGCATCCCGCAGCACCGCGGCCGACCCGTAGGTCCAGCGCGACGAGCTGCCCTTGGCCACCGCCTGCGGAAGCCAGGACCTCGCATAGGCGCCCGACTCCGTGTCCACCACGGCACCTCGAGCACCGACAGCGCGCACTCCACGGCCGGCCTGAGCCCCGTGCGGACCATCAGCCGCGGAACGTCGCGTTGCGCGCCGCCCACCGCGCCTGGAACCCAGGCCGTGGCAGGCCCGCGCGTCGACGTTGACCGGGCGTTTCAGTGTGGTGGGTGATCGCGCTCACCGCACCGACGGAGGGTTCCTTTGGTGGTTCCTTCGGTGGCCGCCCGCCAAGTGATAATCCCCGCACAGACGTTCCGTGCTCGCTATCATTCGCGTCGTGAACTCAACTGCGGCACGGTGGCTCGTGGGTCTGGCAGGTGCCGCCGGCGCGTTCGCGGCGGCCGCCGCCGGATGGCAGGCGTTCGGCGAGGTCGGACTGGCGCAGTACTCGTTCGCCGGGGTGACCGCGTTCATCGGCGGATCACTCGCCTGGATCCAGGCCGGCGGCCCCCCGCAAGCCCCGGAGTTGCCGCGCCATCCGGTGCCGCGCGAACTTCCCCGCGACATAGCCGATTTCACCGGCCGCAGCGAGGAACTCGTGCGCATACACGCCCTACTGGGCGCGCCGGACCGGGTGACCGGTCCGCTCGTGGCCATAGCGGGCAAGGGGGGCCTGGGTAAGACGACCCTCGCGGTACGCGCGGCCCAGCGCTCGGCGTCCGAGTTTCCCGACGGGCAACTCTTCGCGAACTTACGGGGATACGACCCCCTGCCGGCCGATCCGAACGAGGTCCTCGCCGCCTTCCTGCGGTCCCTGGGCGCCGACCCGCGGGCGATACCGGACGCCGGCCCCGACCGAGAGCAGATGCTGCGCACGCTGACGGCCGGGCGACGCCTGCTCATGGTCCTGGACAACGCCAACGGGCCCGGGCAAGTACGTCCGCTCCTGCCGGGCGCCCCGGACGTCGCGGTGATCGTCACCAGCCGCAGCCCGCTGAGTACTCTCGAAGGAGCCCAGACGATCGTGCTCGACCTCCTGGAGCCCGCGGAAGCGGTCGAGTTGCTGGGCCGGGTCGCGGGCGCGGACCGGGTGACGGGCGACCCCGCCGCCGCGCTGCGGCTGGTGGCGCTGTGCGGGCACCTGCCGCTCTCCGTACGCATCGCCGGGGCCAGATTGGCCGAGCGGCCGGACATTCCCGTGGCGGACCTTGCCGACCGACTCGCAGACGAACGCGAACGGCTCGACCACCTCGAAATCGGAGACCTCGATGTCCGGTCCACCTTCATGATCAGCTACCGAGGGCTGCCGGAGGCGGAGCAGCGGGCCTTCCGCCTGCTCGGGCTCTTTCCCGGAGCCGACTTCGCGGCCTGGCCGCTCGCCGCGCTCATGGACGTCCCCCTGCGCGTCGCCGAGCGCCACATCGGCGCGCTGGTGTCGGCCCAGATGCTCGACGCCATCGGCCCCGACGAGACGGGTACCGCCCGCTACCGCCTCCACGACCTGCTCCGCGCGCTCGCCCGCGAGCAGCCCGAACCCGAGGCCCTGACGGCGACGGGCCGGCTCCTGGGCGCGTACCTCACCCTCGCGGCCGCGGCGGAGGAGCGGTTCCAGCCCGGTGAGGTGCGCAAGACCAGCACCCACCCGCGGCACGAGGTCGACGACGCCCCTCTCGACGCGCTGCTGCGCGACCCGGTCACCTGGTTCATGACCGAGCGGCACAACATCGTGGCGTGCGTGCGGCTCGCGAACGAGCGGGAACTCTGGGACGCCTCCTGGGAACTCACCCACATCGGCGCGCCGTTCTTCGAGATGCTGGCCGACTGGGACGACTGGGGGACCGCGGTCGAACTGGCCCTGGACGCGGCCCGGCGCTCGAACAACCGCTGGGCCGAGGCGATTACGCGTTTCGACACCGGCGCGCTCCGGCGCGACCTGGGTCGCCTCGACGAGGCAATGGCCCTGTGCGGCGAAGCGCTGACCGGCTACGAAGCGTCCGGCGACCAGCACGGGATGGGTGCCGTGATGCTGCTCCAAGGCATCATCCATCGCAACCGGCGTGATTGGGAGCCGGCCGCGGAGCGTCTGATGGAGGCGGCCGAGCGGTTGAGGAACGCCGGTGACCGTCGACTCACCGCCCAGGCCCTGCGGAGCCTCGCGGTCGTCCGGGACGGCCAGCGGCGCGTCGGCGAGGCGATCCCGTTGTTCCAGGAGGCGCTGGCCGAGTTCCAGAACCTCGGGGACCGGCGGGCCGAGGCGTACGCATGGCGTGGCCTCGCACAGGCCGAGCTGGACAACGGCGACGCGGACGCCGCGGGCCGTTCCTTCGGCAGGAGCCTTGACATGACCAGGCAGCTACGGGACCGCAGGGGCGAGGGCAGGGCGCTGCAGGGGCTGGGGCGAGTGAGCGCCGAAGCCGGTGCCACCGCGGCGGCACTGCGATGGTTCGCACAGGCTCGGGCGATCGCCGAGGAGATCCACGACGAGGTGCTCACCCGGGAACTGGACCGCGACGTCGCTTCCGCGAACCGGACGTAACCGGAGTCACTCGGAGGATCCACGACCTGGCCACGTTCCATCCGCGGCAAACAGGATGTGAGTGGGTGGTGCGGTGGCAGCGGTCGGTTGTCAGCGGGTGACCAGGCTCGCGTGCGACGGCTGTCTCCGCGTATAAGGAGAAGGAAGCCGGCCATGTCGACACCGGGCAGCGCGACTGCCCGCGACCCTCGCTCCGGGATGGGTGCGCGGCGCAGGGTCGGTGCCTGGCCCGCTCCGGGGCAGGACCGGACCGAACCCGGGCCCCGCGCCCGGCCCCCGTACTCCACTCGAGTACCGGGGTCGGCGTCCCTGGCTGCGCGCACGCCACGTCCAGCTCAACAAGGGCCGCCTTGTCCGCAGTGGAACGTCAGCGGGATGCCCTGAGGACAGCCGTCACTCGGCGTCAGCGCGCACGAGGTCGCCAATGCCCTCGTCGAAGCCTTTGACGAGCAGGCGGACGGCCAGCGTCACTTCCCAGGCGAACACGGGAAGGGCCGCGAGCGACCCGATCACCGAGACCTGCTCGTAGACCCCGAACAGCACGGCGGTCGCCGAGGCGCAGATCAGTGCCCCGCCGACAAGCCCGAGCATGGCGATGGACCGAGGCACGAGCCGCGAGGTGTACATCAGGGCGGCCAGCAGGAGGGTGTTGGCCCCCAGGACGAAGTTCGGCCCGAACAGGAACGTCCAGTCGTGGAACGCCACCAGGGCCTTTGCGGCCGCCACCAAGGAGGCGTCATCCGCCCCCGCCGCGCCCTCGGCCTGTTGCCTGAGCGTCACGACCGACAGCACGCTGATGATGCCGACGACGATGACGGCGGCTTCCAGCAGGCGCCCGCAGACGTAGCCGAGCGCCGCCCCTTCGTTCCTCCTCCTCAGCACCGGGTACAGGACGGCCCCGGTGCCCGTGACGGCCAGCGCGAGCACGAACTCGCACAACGCCCCCAGGAACACCCGGGTGTCGGCGCCGGGGCCGAGGACGTACCCGGTGTCGTGCAGGGCGGGGCGGTACAGCGCGAGCCCGCCGATCGCTGCGACTTCGGTGACGAGGAACAGTGCGCCCACGACGACCGCGGTTCTCCTGGTTGACCTCATGCGGAAACAGACCCCCCTCAACGGGGTGTACGGCGTACACCCGACAGCTGGCGCTCACCCTAGGTGTACGGCGTACACTCGTCAAGGCGAGACCCCGGCCCGCCGCCACCCCGCACCATCCCGAGAACGGAACAGGGAGAAACCCGCATGCCCGAGCAGCCGCAGGAACAGCGCCGGACCCCCCTGAGCCGGGACCGAGTGCTGCGCGCCGCCGTCGCCTTCGCCGACGCCGCCGGGATCGAGGCGCTGAGCATGCGCCGGCTCGCCCAGGAACTCGGCGTCGTGCCCATGGCGCTCTACAAGCACGTGGCCAACAAGGAAGAACTCCTGGACGGCATGGTGGAGGTCGTCGTCGCGGAGATCGGGGGCCAGGCTCCCGGATCCGGCTGGAAGAGCGCGGTCCGCGGACGGATCCTCGGGGCACGCGGCGCCCTCCTGGCACACACCTGGGCGGCCCAGGTGATCCGGTCCCGCACCAGTGCGACGCCGGCCGTACTGGCCTACCTGGACTCCGTGATCGGCATGTTCCGTGACGGCGGCTTCTCCCTCGACCTCACCCACCACGTGATGCACGCCCTCGGCAGCCGCGTGCTGGGCTTCACCGAGGAACTGTTCGACGACCCGGGAAGCACCGCGCCGCAGGACGAGCGGGCGCAGATGGCCGCCTACGAGGCGATGGCCCGCCGGTACCCCCATGTCACCGAGCTGGCCCGGGCGGTGGCCCACGACCGGCGGACCGTCATCGGCCAGGGCTGCGACGACCGCTTCGAGTTCGAGTTCGCGCTGGACCTTCTCCTGGACGGATTCGAACGACTCCACGCCCAGGGCTGGACGTCCAGCCCCTGAGGCGACCGGCGGCCCCACCGGGGGGCCCGATTGCCGCCCACAACGCAGGGATCGTCGGCTATGTGGCCGACATCAACACCGCGGATCCCGGAGCCAGCGCCCTTCACCCGATCGGGGATTCGGCCACCAGTGACATCCCCGCCCTGATCAGCCTGAACCTCAGGAACAGGGGCACCCTCACCATGCCCAGCGGGGGTGCCGCGGTGATCAACGACAGGAGTCCCTGGACCACACGGATTCCGGTCAGCTCGCGGAACCACAACATCGTGGCCGACCGGGGGAAGACCGACTCCGCTGCCGACATCACCGCCACGCCGACGTTCCCGGTCGGCATCGACGGGCAGGAGATCGCGGTCTGCAACGTCAGCGAGCACCCCCTGACGTTGCACGACTGCCGGAGAGGACTCCCGGGCACTCTGGGCACCGGCCTCGTGCTGGACTGCGCCCCGGGCGGCAGCATCTCCCCGGCCAGGGGGCAGATCGCGGGGTTCTGCTTCTCGTTGACCAACTTCAAGAGTGTCACGTCGGGCGTGGTGGTCGGCGGACGTCGGCCTGGGCACAGCGGACGCACGTGGTCGCAGCGGGACGGATCTCCAGGCGCTCGGGCGGAATCGGCGCGCCGCATCCTTCGCAATGCCCGTACTCGCCCCGTTCGAGCCGTTCCCATGCCCGGTCCAGTTCTTCCAGGTGCTCGCGCGCCCGCGTGATGAGGGCGGCCACGTGCGAGCGCTCGAAAGCGGTGCTGGCTCCCTCGGGGTCGTGCTCGTCGTCCACCGCGACCAGAGCGTTCGCCGCGACGATCGCGTCGAAGTCGCGACCCAGCGCGGCGATCTGGGCCAAGGTGTCGGCGCGGTCGGCCGCGAGGCGTGCGCGTATGGCGGTGGCGGATGCCGGGCCGCGCTCGCCCTGACCGGACCGAGGTGCATCGTCCATGCCTACGGGAACGCCGGTCCCCGGTCCCCGATTCCCGGCCCCCGATTCCCGGCCGTTCGGGTGGCGGGGTTCGGGCGATGAGCGAGGAGGCCGCCGACCGGGAGGGGAGGGATGTCAGCCTTGGCGGCTGGGGAGCATGGCCAGGGCCTGGGATCGCTGTGCGACGAGGTCGTCGTAGGTGCCGTCGCGCTCGGCCCAGCGGTGCATGAGGACGCCCTTCACGAGGATCTCGTGGGGGGTGGGGTCCTGCGAGAGCAGGTGCATGACCTCGGTGGCGAAGTCGTCGAGCGGCAGCGCGTGTGGGTTCACCTTCTCCTGTCCTGCCGTGGCGACGGCCGGGGGGACGAGCTCGACGACGCCGACACCGGTGCCGTCGAGTTGCGCGCGCAGTGCCTCGGAGTAGGCGTGCACCGCGGCCTTCGAGGCGGCGTAGCTGGGCATGGGCGGGAACGGCAGGAAGGCGATGCCGGAGGTGACGGTGATGAAGGTGCCGGTACCCCGCCGGATCAGGTGCGGGGTGAAGGCGTCGATGACCCGGATGGTGCCGAGCAGGTTGGTGTCGATCGTCGTTGCCGCCGCCTCGAAGTGGGCGGGGTCGCGCAGGTCCTCCAGGAGCATGACGCCCGACATCGTCACCACGGTGTCCAGCTCCGGGTACCGGGCGAGCACGGCGTCACGGACAGACGCCACGGAAGAACTGTCGGTGACGTCGATGCCGAACGTGCCGAAACCTTCGTCGGCGAGTTCGGAGAGTGCCTCCGGGCTGCGGCCACCAACGGTCACGGTGCTGCCCGCCGCAGCGAACCGCCGGGCCAGCTCTCGCCCGATACCCGAGGTTCCGCCGACGATGAGAACGGTGCGGTTGGAGAGATCCATGAGATCTTCCCTTCAGTCCAGGGCGCCGTCGGCGTTCAGGCCCGCGGCGCAGACAGTGATGCTCTCTGTCTCTTTTAAAACGTGTCACCGCAGTCTTGATGGCATTCGCCGGGTGTGGCAGGGCCCCCGTCTTCCCTGGTCCTGCCAGGGCCCCCTCAGGGACACGCGCACCGCATTACGGTGTCGGTATGAAAGACGAGGAATCCGGCAACCAGCTCGGCATCTACCTCCGTGCCCGACGCGAACTGGTCTCCCCGGCACAGGCAGGACTCCCGCCCGGGGGCAACCGCCGCGTGCCCGGCCTGCGCCGCGAGGAAGTCGCCCTGCTCGCCGGAATCAGTCCCGACTACTACCTGCGCCTGGAACGGGGCCGTGACAAGAACCCCTCACCGCAGGTTCTCGCATCACTCGCGCGCGTCCTGCGGCTCGACGACATCGAGCGGACGTATCTGCTCGGCCTCGCGGCGGCACGCCCCAGGGCGCCGCGGCGCAAGCGCCCCGAGCACGTACCGGCGCGCGTGCACGAGTTGCTCGCCCACCTTCAGATCCCTGCGTTCGTCGAAGGGCGCGCGTTCGATGTCCTGGCCTCCAACCCCATGGCCGTCGCGCTCTCCCCCCGCCTGCAGCCCGGCCAGAACCGGCTTCGTTCTCTCCTCCTTGATCCTGAGGAACAAGCCTTCCACCAGGACTGGACGAAAGCCACCGCCGATTTCATCGCCGCCCTTCGCACCACCATCGGGGACGACACCGACAACCCCCGGTTCGTCGAACTCGTCGGAGAACTCGCACTGGCCAGTCAGCGCTTCCGTACCCTGTGGGCCCGCCACGACGTCAGCAGTCTCGACGGAGGCACGACCACCGTCCACCATCCCGCCGTCGGTGAACTACGCCTCCACCGCGACAAACTCGCCATCGACGACGTCATCCTCGTCGTCTACTACCCCGACAAGGACAGCGACAGCGACGAGAAACTGCGGCTCCTCGCCGCACTCTCACACACCGATTCCGCCGGTACAGCACACGACAGACCGGCGGACGCCCCGCGCCCCACGACACCTTGACGAGCCCGCGCCGCCGCCTCGGGGAATTGCCAGGCGTGCGCCCCGCCCGGCGGCCGCGCCTCCCGGACGCTGGCCGCGGCCGCCGGGGCGCCGACATCGTCCGCGCCCATGTCGCCACCGCGCCCATGTGGCCACCGTGCCCATGTGGCCACCGTGACTATGTCGCCCCCGAGACCACGTCGCCACCGACCGGCACCCGCGCGATCCAGCAGGCCGCCGCGGGGCGATCGAGGCCGTCAAGCCGCGACGAGTTCGTCCGCGAGGAACTCCTCCACGAACTTCCGTGCCCGGCGGTCGAAATCGGTGTACTGGGCCTCCCGTTCGGCACCGGCGACCGCTTCGCCGACCAGCAGATTGCCTTCGGCGTCGAGGCGCTGCGGTCGCTCCTCCGCATCCAGGAGCAGGCCTACGGTCGAGCGGGAGAAGCCGCAGTAGTAGGCGATGCCCTCGCTCAGGCTGGCCTCGAGGACGGACTGCATCGATTCCGCGATGGGGTCGTCGGCGGTGGCGCCGCCCAGGGCCAGCCACAGCATGCGCTTACCCGCCAGGCGGGGCTTGCTGCGGCCGTAGGCGAACCCGTAGTTCCATACGCGGTCGATCCATCCCTTGAGGATGGCGGGCACACCCTGCCAGTACACCGGGAAGACGGCGATGACGACATCGGCGTCGAGGATCCGCCGCATGTGGATGTGGGTCTCGTCCGAGTACGGCTTCTCCCGGTCGCCCCAGTCCGGCTGGTCCTCCACGTTCATCCTCGGGTCGAACCCCTCGGCGTGCAGGTCGAGCAGGTCGATGCGGTAGCCGGCGGCCTCGAGCTGGTCAGTCGCGCGGCGGGCGGTATGGGCGGTGAGGGAATCGCTGCGGTGGTGCGCGACGACCACGAGGGCGGTCCTGACGTCTTTGCTGTGCTGCGGCACGGTGTCTCCCGAGGGCTTGATCTGTGCAGTGAGTCCAGTACAACCGCGGCGCTGTAGATGATCCATAGGTGAAACCCTTCAGAACATAGGAGATCGTCTACGGTTGCGCTGTGGATCCTCTGAGTGCACTGCTGAGCGGCATCCGGGCCGAGGGCTCGGTCGTCAGCCACGCCGTCCTGACGGCGCCCTGGAGCATCACCTTCACCGACGACGCTCCGCTCACCATGGTCAGCGTGCTGCACGGCGGCGGCACGCTCCTGCTGCCCGACGGCACCGAGCGCGCGATCGGCGCCGGCGACACGGCCGTCGTCCGGGGTCCCGCACGGTTCCGCCTGGCGGACGAAGCGGCCACGGTCCACCGCCCCCACACCGCGTACGAGATCAACTGCTTCACCGTGGACGCCGAGTGCACCGGCCAGGAACTCGACGGCATCCACTGGGGCACCGGCCCGGAGGCGGCGACCGCGCTGATCGTGGGCGCCTACCGTGCCTCGGGGCACCGCCACGAACGGCTCCTGCGCGCCCTGCCGCCCGTCCTGGTCATCGCCGAGGACGCCGAGGTCTGCGCCTGGCTGGAGAACGCCGCCGCCGACGCCGCCCGGCTCTCCGCGGGTTCGCAGGCGCTGATGGACCGGCTCCTCGACTGGGCTCTGGTCTGCACGCTGCGCGCCTGGTTCGACCGGGCGGGCGCGGATGCGCCCGGCTGGTACCGCGGCCTCGCCGACCCGGTCCTCGCCCCCGCCCTGCACGCCTTCCACGGGCGGCCCGCCGAAAGCTGGACGGTCGCGTCACTGGCCTCTCAAGCCGGCGTCTCCCGGGCACTGTTCGCCCGGCGCTTCTCCGCGGTGATGGGCCGCCCGCCCCTCACCTACCTCACCGAATGCCGCATGGACGACGCCGAGGCACTCCTGGCCGATACCGACCTCAGCATCGCCCAGATCGCCAAGACCGTCGGCTATGCCGACGCCTTCGGCTTCAGCACCGCCTTCAAACGCCATAAGGGCCTCAGCCCCAGCACGTTCCGCACCACGGCGGCGTGAGCCACGGCACCGCGAGAAAACATGGGCTCCGCGCTCCGGACCGCAGCACGCCGGTACGTCCGCCGCCTCGGCGACGCGCCCGTGGCCGGCAGCGACCCGTCCGAGGACCGCGAAGTCGCCAGGAGCGGGGCAGCCCAACGACCCTTGACGCCCAGGGCCCCAGACCCGTTGTCAGTACACCCTGACAAGATCACGCGTATGACCAGCAGCAACGGAACCAGCGTCCTTCTCCCGGCCAACCACCGCATCTCCGAGACGTACGCGGACTGGGCACGTACTCAGGGGCCGGGCATCGAAACCGCCGCCCGCGACACGCTGGAGCGGGCGGGCAGTAGTCGGCACCGGTCCTGGGAGAAGCCCGGTCGGTTCGTGGACGATGCGGAGCGCCTGGCCCGGGGCCTGCCGGCGGCTCACCTGCCCTGGTTCTGGGACACCATCGGGCATTGGATGCTGGAGACGCACCGCCGCTCCGCCGCCCGGGCCTACGGGCAGGCACGCGCCGCCGAACGCACCCACGGACTGCAGGTCGACCCCGACTGGCGGCGGGCGAACCTCCTGCTGTTCGCCCGGTTCGGCGCCCTGCCCGCCAGCGAACTCAGCAGTGCAGCAGCCTGGTTGAGCGGTGTCCTCGAACCGGACGACGCGCACGACGAGTTCGTCCGTTTGCTGACCGCCTGGGCGGCATCACCCGGCGAGCTTCCCGCCGACCTGGCCCGCCGGGTCCGAGACTCGGCCCGCGCGGCCGGCCTCGGCACCGAGGAGGAGGCCCGGGTGCTGGGCGGGCTGCTGGCCGCGGCCCGCGGCAAAGCCGTCCCCGACCGGTTGCTCGACGCGGCCGCCGGCCCGCTCACCGCCCACCCGCCCGCCGACGAGCAGGCCACCGCCCTCCTCGACCTGTTTCCCGAGTCGAAGAGCGACGCGGCGGCCTGGCTGCGGCTGCTCATCGCGTGCGGCGTCGCCGACGCGGCCGCGGCCGGCCGGATCACCCCGCAGGACGGCCTCGGCGACTGGCTGCGCCGGTACGCCGCCGGATACTCCCACCGCACGGTCGGCGGCGGAGGGGTGACCCGCCAGCCCATGCCCACGGAACTCTTCGACCTGGTGAGCCGGTTCGCCCCGCTGCTGCGCGCGGACGGCACCCCGGTCCGGCTGCACGAGGACCGCTACCGCTGGCCGCATCTGGACGCCGACCTGCTCGATCTCTGCCTCGCCGAGGGCGTACCCGTGCACGACCCCGGTGCCGCGATCAGCCTGGAGTTCTGGGGTGACCGCTCTCAGCGCGACCTCAAGGCGCTCGCCGCCGACCCGGTGTTCGGCCCCAGGCTGGAAGGCACCGTGCACGCCGAGCTCCGCGCCCGTGGCGGCACCGCCATCAGCCGGCTCCCGCACAACCCAGGCATCACCGCCGAGGTGCACGCCCGCGTCGAGAAGCTGCTCGAAGCCCTGCGCGGCGGCGGCCTCGCCGCCGCCGATGAGGCCGTGGACGAGCTGTACGGCCTCCTCGACCGGCCCACCGTCATCGCCCTGGACGGCATCGAGGAGGCCCTCGACGCGCTCGACCTCACCGGCCCGCTGGCCCGCGCCCTGCGGGCCGGGCTCCCCGAGGAGCTGGGCTGGCCCGCCCTGGACCAGGCCCTCGCCGAGTTCCGGTCCGACGAAACCGTGCACGTCACCTGTACCTGGCCGGTCCTCTCCGTGTACGGGGAGACCCGCGCCCTCGCCGTCGACCACGCCGGGCTGCGCGCAGAGCACACCCTGGAGCTGCCCGACGGCTCACTCGGCCACACCGTGCACTGGGTCGGCGGACAGTTCCTCGTTGCCTGGAACGAGGAGCACAAGGACAACTCCCCCCACACCGCCTACTGGTCCGACCACCCCGGCGAGAGGTTCGAACCGGAGCAGACGTACGGACTGCGCCCCTACGGCGGCAGCATCCAGGGCGGCCTCGGCTACCAGTTCGAAACCCCGGACGGTGGCGGCCGCTTCGACGGCGAACGCGTCCTGCGGGCCGGCGGCCGTGAGGGCATCGGCCACCGCGACTACCAGATGTACGACGGCCACGCCCTCTGGAGCACCACGGTGTTCAGCGAGGACCGCGGCGGCTGGAACCGCATCGACCCGGCCACCGGTGTTCCCACCGCCGACCGCACCCTGCCCGCCTTCCACGACCCCGCCGGATCCCCGCCCGGCACGAAGCCCTTCCCCGACCACCGGATCCTCGCCGTGCTGCCGCCCGGCGCCCCGCCCTCCCCGCTCGGCCAGGACGGCGCACTCACCGGCTGCCGGGTCGACTACCGCACGCCCTACGCGGGTCCCTCGCCCCGTGAGTTCGTGTTGGAGTCCGTCGACGGCCGTACCGCCTCCTACCGCAGCCGCAACTGGGGCCGTCGGCCGTGGGCAATCCTTGCCCTGCCGCTCGGCGGTGAGGACGCCGTCCTGGCCGGCGGGACCACCATCCGCTGCCACTCCGCTGCCGACAACTCGCTGCTCTGGCAGGTCCAGGGCTTCCCCGGCAGCCGCGACAGGTCGCGGAGCCGCGCCACTCTGGGCGAACTGGCCGGGCCGGTGCCGCCTCCCGCCTTCTGGCACTTCCTCACCCCCCGCGACGAGCCCTCGTCCCGTGTCCTGAGGACGGTCACCGACACCGCGGTGCGCGAGCTGCTGCACCAGGGCATCGCGAGCGCCCTGCCCGGAGTGAGCGACCCGCGGGTCCAGGAGGGCGTCGAGCGCGCCGTCAGGCTCGCCGACGATGTGCTGCGCCGGCGCCGGGAGCTGTCCCACCGGGTCGCCGTCATGCGGGCCGGACCGGTCGTCGACCTGCCCGACCCGGCGCCGGACGACCGGCTCGTCCCGGCCCTCCACGGCCTGCTGCCCCCGCTGCGCGGCTACGAGGAACGGCAGCCGCGGTCACAGCCCGCCCTCCTCACCTCGGTCGCCGCCGACGGCCGGTACCTGCGCGGCGAGATCGACGACGAGGTGCGTGTGCTCGCCCTGCCCGCGCCGCCGTCCGAGTGGGCGGTGCTGACCGGCCGGATCGATGCCGTGGCCTGGCGGGCCGTCGTCGCGACCACCCCCGACGAGCAGCGACAGGCGCTCGCGGCACTGCTCGGCGTATGGAGCCGGCAGCCGTTCGCGGAGGCCGGCAGCTCCTGGCGGACCGGCCGGGCCCCGGAGCAGCGGATCGCCGTACTGCGCGCGGACGGTTTCGCCGTGGCTTCCGGGGCGGACCGCAGTGGTCTCGCCCCCTTCCTCCAGCGAGCAGCCGATCCGGTGCCCGCCGATGCCGAGGAGTGCGTCACGCACACCGTCGCCGCTGATGACACCGCCCGGCTCCCCCGCCTGCTGGCCCTGCTCGCCGGACAGGGCCCGCTGCCGGTGCCGGAGGAGGCCGTGGACCTGTTCCGCTGGCGCACCGGGGTGCCGCGCCCGGTCGCTGCCCTGGTCCTCGACGGATTCGCCGGCAGCGACGACTACGGTGCGCACCGCAAGCTGGTCCGCTCCAAGCCGTACAAGGCGGACCAGCACACCCTCTACGCGTACGACGAGTTCCGGCGGCGGCTCGGGCCGGCCGGCCGGCGCACCGTGCTTGCCGCCGCTCTGCCCGGCGATCCGGCGGAACTCTGGGCCCCCGGCGGGGTGACCGCGGCCGCGGAACGCATGGCCGCGGCCTGGACCCGGTTGCTCGGCAGCACCCCGTACGCCGATGACGGCAGCCATGCCGCCGCCCTCGCCGCGGACCGCGGGCTCCCGGAGATCTGGGCCACGGCCCTGCTCACCGGCCGCCTCGAGAAACCTCTGGAGGCCGACGGTATGCGGGCCGTCGCCACCGCTGTCGCCTGGGCTCTCACCGAGCGCCCGGTCGCAGACCCTGTCGCGCAGGGTGCCCGCGTCCTGCTCGGCCGGCTCACGGACCTGCCCGCCGATCTGCTCGCCGCTCTGCGCAGGCTGGCGGACCGGTCCGCCACCACCCGCGTGCCACCGGGCCAGTACGAGACCAACCCGCTGTTCAGCGTCCCGGACCTGGTGGACGAGGTGGCGACGGTTCTCGGTGTCGGCCGGGACGCGGCCGCCCTCCACCTCCAGCTGCACGCTTTCGACCGCCCGGCCGACCGCACCGTCCGCCGCTGGAACTCCTGGTCAATCGATCATCACCGCACCGTTCGCAAGGAGCTGACCGCTGCGAAGGCCCCGCGCCCCACGCCCGCCGCCCCGGCAGAAGCCCCCGCTGCGGTCCCGGCGCCCGCGCACGAGCGGTTCACCCGCACCTGGGCGGACAGCGCGGCACGGCCAGGGACGAAGGCGTGAGGCTGCTGCGCACACCTCACACACATACGGCTCCACATGGCCCTCTGTGCCGGGACCATCCAGCCCGCCCCGGCCCGGCGTGCCATCGCCACCGACTGGACCACCGCCCTGACCGCCGTCGGCATCGGCCGATACCGGCGGTGCATTGACCGGGACACCCAGGCTGTCGATCGGTCGTTCGACAGCCCCGGGTTGGCTTGCCGTTTAACTCTCGGTCGTGAGTTGGTCGGCTTCCTTGTGCTCAGATTCAGGGCTTGAGTGAATGGGGCCGATGCAGGATCCGGGCACCCGATCAGGTTCCCAGGTGACTTCTGGGGCAGTCCCGTGGAACTCGCTTCCGGGTGGATCGTGGTGAAGGTGGACGTCGGGCCGGTGGGGGCGGCGGTGGGGGCGTCCTCGTCGGTGAGCCGCAGGCCGCCCAGCACGTGCAGGACCACGTGCGGCATGCTGCGTTTGAGCCGGCCGCGGCCACCCAGTCCGGAATCCGTTCCGGCGGTCGCCACGAGGCGGGCCGCTTCGGCGGCGTCCGCCGGCAGGGTGTGCGGGCGCAGGCAGGCGACCGCCCCGTGCATGAACGTACGGACACGGTCGACGCGGGCGTGGACCTCCTGCGCCCCTGGGTGACCGGCCGTCAGCCGACCGGCGGCCGTCTCGAAGTCATCGAGCCAGTTCGGCTACCAGCAGCAGCGGGGTCACGGTGATCGTGCGCCGACGCAACTCGACGTACTCCCGCACGGAGGGCTGGTAGCCCATTTCCCGCCACCGCGCCTCTTCCACGGTCGCCTCCGCGAACGACGCGTAGGACGCAGCGAAGCGCGCCCGCCACTGCGGGTCCGTCCCCGCCTTCGTGCGGCCCCACAGCTCTTCGACGGCCGCCACGACCGCGGTCCTCCCCGCCCCGCGGGCACCGGTCCCGGAGAGGACCGCCACGAGGGGCTCGAGCGTGGCGCGTACGTCGGCTGCCGAGGCGGGCTCGCGGTGGCGGTCGAAGCCATCGTCGACCAGCGTGATGAACTCCCCCCAGCACGCCAGCAGTTCCAGCTCCGCGGGGTCTGCGGACGGCACGGTGAAGGCCGCCATGCGTCCGTGCCCGGTCTTGGACAGCCGACGTGTCTGGGCCGCATCGCCCAGCAGCTGCCACCGCTGCATCCACCGTCGCATGCCCCGATCCGCGGCGTACCAGCTCGCCCCGCACGTGCCGGCCCCCGCCGGTCCGCCCGGTGCAGCCACCGCGGCGGACGAGATATCGGCGTCTGCGGTGACCAGCGGGGAAGGGTTCATGCCCTGCCCAACGACCATCGCGACCAGCAGGCATGCAACCGGCTATTCAGCGCGGCCGGTTGCGTGCGTCGACCGGGCCGCCCGAAGCTCGCGACGTGGTCCGTTCCCTCATCGGGGAACACCTCGAGGTCCCCGCAAGGTGAAGGCCGCATCGCCGGCCAGCATCCCCTGCATCGTCTCCGCCGCCCGTACGGACGCGTCGGCACAGCAGTTGTTGAACAGTACGTGGACGGAGGCGGCCTGGTCCGCCATGTCCCGCAGCCGTGGCAGCCACTCGGCCAGCTCCGCCTCGGTGTAAGTGTGGCGGTACTTCGCCTCCTTGGCGCCGGGGCCGCTGGAACCCCATGCGGGGCTCCGCCCGTGGAAACGCACCACGGCGAGGTCAGGAGAGGTGACGCACGCGACCGGAGGAACGGACGTGGGCAGTCCTTGGGCCGTGTCGACGGCCACGGTCGCGATCGCGTGCCGCGCGAGGAGGGCGGCGGTGGCTGTCCGTCGCTCCTCGCCCCACCACCCCGGATGGCGCAACTCCACGGCCAGTGGCCAGTCGGCCGCCCGTTCGGCGCACTCCTCCACCACCGCCTCGCCGCGGGCCCCGGGGGCGAGCGAGGCCGGGAACTGGAACAGCAGCGTCCCCAGCCGTCCGGCCTCGCGCAGCGGCGCGAGCGCCCCGCTGAAGCGCTCCCACACCTCCTTGCGGAGTTCGTCGTCGGCCCGCACCCAGGAGCTGCCCCCCGCCGGTCGCAGATCCGCGGGGAGGGCGGCCGTACGGGTGGGCTGGCCGGTGAGCAGTGAGAACGCCTTGACGTCGAACCGGAAGTCCGGCGGGGTCCGTTCGGTCCACAGCCGGCTGTTGCGGGCACTCGGCAGCCCGTAGTAGGTGGAGTCGACCTCCACGACGGGGAAACGGGTGGCATAGTGCCTCAGCCGCCCCTCCGCGTCCCGCCGCCCTGCCGGGTACCAACCGCCGGCGACCAGCTCCGGATCCGTCCATGAACACGCGCCCACCGATATGTCACCCATGCGTCGCCGTATACCCCGCCCTGTCGCTGGCACCGGCGAGTCGCTCCACACGGGGACGGTCGGCCAGAGCGACGGCGTACCCACCGGTGGTGTTGACGGGGACCCGTTTCGCCGGGTGGCCCGGCGTCCCGGCGGCAACCCCGCCGGGCGTTCTCGGGTTACGGCGGCCGCCCCGCACTGCCAGTTGAGCACCTCGATGTCGGTGTAGCGATCGGGGGTCAGGATGGCTCGTGCCACGTCCGGGCCCGGAGCCCGGATCTACGCCGCCGTGCCCAGCCATGTGCCGTCGTCGTCAGCCAACAGCGGACCGTACGCGGTCAACGCATCCCGGTCGGGCGGCGCCGACGAGGTCGGCAGCCTGTCCGGTGCCGAGGCCGAGCACCAGGTACCGGTTGCCGTCGGTCCGGCCGCCGGGGGAGTCCCACATGGTGTGCCCCCACCTGTTGCGCCACCGTCGTACCAGCACGTCCCGGCAGCGCCGGCTTGGTAGTTCGGCTCGTCGACAAACCCACGCCAGCCCCCTGGCGAGGTGGTCCGGCGTACGCGCAGAACCCGGGGCATGACCCTGGCCAAGGTGGGTTCGCTGACCGGCACTCGGCCGCCCAGTTATCGAGTCTAGTGCGCGGGAAGTCCGCCATGACGGACGTAACCGTGCGGCATCGCAGGATTCCCGAGAGGGCCGAATGACGCGAAACGTCTACCGCGATCTCCTCCTCGTCGTAGGGCAGGGCGAAGAACCGCACGGCGCCGAGGCGGGCCCGGAAGGCGAAGCTTGTCCCTTGGCCTTCCGGCTCGTCCGTCCAGGCGCGGAAGAGGTCGGCGGAGGCGGGATGCGCGGGATGCGCGGGATCGAGCCGAGCGCACGGGTGCTCCACCTCGGTCTCGTCGGCTACGGCACGCAGGCGTTCGAGCACCTTGATCCACTCGGCGCGCGTCGTGTCGAGGACCCGAATGTCCCTCAGGCTGCCATCGAGAGGGAAGACATCGCACATCCACGGCTCGGGCAGGTACCGCGCGCGGGTACCGCGCTCACGGGTGTGGGCGTCCTCGTGCGGCAACTCGACCCGTCCCATGGTGTTGGCCCCTCCCATGGCATCAAGGTAAGAGGTCGCCACGGTACAGAAGGCCCTGCCCAGCCGGTTCAGCGACCGGTGACCCTATGCTCCGGGGCCTGCGACGTCACAAGATCCCCTACAGGGCCGAAAGACATGCACGCTCACAAGTACTACTGGCCCGCATCATCGGGATCGTTCCAGTCGACCCAGCCGCGGTAGGCCTGTCGCACGGCGGCCGCGGCTCCCCGCGCCAGGCGCGCTCACTCCATACCGGTCAAAGCGCTGCCCCGTACGGGTGATCCTGCCCTCTCCCGACGTGCGACCCTGCCTCGGTCCGGGTATGGACGGTTCGTCCTGCCCCCCTGGAGACGGACCCGGTCCGGGCAGGACCGCTGAGTGGAGTTCAGGCCCGCGGCCACCGGCTTTCCTGGTGCGGCGGTGCCGGTACCGAGGGGACGACGATGAGAGAGCAGCACGTAGCGCTGGCGGGGAGCGAACGCCCGGCGCTGGCCGGCGCCGCCCGGTTGAGGAACGCGCCGGCCGAGGCCCCGGTGAGCGTGACCATCTCCCTGCGGGGCAAGGTGGCCGAGCCGGAGCGGATCCCGGACGAGCGGCGGGCGGATGCCGAGAAGACGAAGGCCGTGCTCGAACGGTACGGCCTGACGGTCGACGAGGTACGGCTCGAACCGGGCAGCATCGTGGCGAGCGGTCCGGTGACCGCCATGAACGCCGCCTTCCGGACGGACCTCGGTATCTACCGCAGCGCCGAGCAAGGGGAGTTCCGCGGTCGCGAGGGCGAGCTGCAGATCCCGGCCGAGCTGGCCGGAGTCGTGACCGGTGTCTTCGGGCTGGACCAGCGCCGGGTGGCCCGGCGGGCGGCCGTCCGGGGCTCGGGCTCTCGCGGGTCGCTCACGCCGGACGATCTCGAGAAGCTGTACAGCTTCCCGCCGGGCCATGGGCACGGTCAGAAGATCGGCGTTGCCGAGTTCGGCGGCGGCTACTTCGACGACGACCTGCAGGCCTTCTGCGCCGGGCACGGGCGGCCGGCCCCCCAGGTCGACGTGGTGTCGCTGGGCTTTGCTCCGCCGCGATCCCTGGAGGAGCTCCGGCAGCTGCCACCCCAGGAGCAGCAGGAGGCGGCCGGTGCCACGCCCGAGGTGATGATGGACGTACAGATCATCGCTGGCCTCTGCCCGGAGGCCACGATCTCGGTCTACTTCTCCCTGTTCGACCAGAAGGGCTGGATGGATCTCCTCGACCGGACCATCGAGGACCGGCCCGTCGCCCTCTCGGTCAGCTGGGGTCTTCCCGAGGACCACCCCGACTGGTCGCAGACCGCGCGCGACGAGATCGACAAGCGCCTCGCGGGTGCGGCGGACCGCGGGATCACCGTCTGCGTCGCCTCCGGCGACGACGGGAACGGGGACCAAATCCCGGACGGCCACTCGCACGTCGACTTCCCGAGCAGCAGCCAGCACGTGCTGAGCGTCGGCGGAACGATGATCGACCTGGCGGGCCGGGAGGTGGCCTGGTGGGAGGCGCCCGGCCGCCGGACCAGAATGGGCGGCGGTTCGAGTGGAGGTGGCGTCAGCACCCTGTTCGAGCGCCCGCAGTGGCAGCAGTCGGTCCAGGTCGACTCCCTGAACCCCGGCAGCATCAAGGGGCGGATCGTGCCCGACGTCGCGGCTCTCGCAGGCTCACCGTTCTACGACCTCACGCTCGTTGGCCGGCCCGCGCCCAACGGCGGCACCAGCGCCTCCGCCCCGCTGTGGGCCGCCCTGATCGCCCGGATCAACGCCACGCTGCCGGTGGCCAAGCAGCAGCGGTTCCTCACGCCACTGCTCTACCGGAACGGCTCCAACGGCCGGCCGCTCGGCCAGGCCGCCTGCCGCGACATCGCCACCGGCCACAGCAACAACTCGCACCCGCCGGCGGTGGGCTACCCCGTGAAGGCCGGCTTCGACGCCGTCACAGGCTGGGGGGTGCCCGACGGCAACGCCCTGCTGAAGGGACTGCAGTGAGCCGGCAGTCCGCAGGGACAGCCGCGAGCCGGTGAACGACGGCTTCCTCCGACGGGATGGCAGCCCGCCTTGCGGCTTGACGACCCGCGGCGCCCACCGTGACCCCAGGTGACCCCATAGGGGTCGGCACGGGCGGGTCGCAGCCCCGCGGCCTGTTCACACCCCCGTTCCACCGCGTCGACCGCCGGCCCAGTGTGGCCGGCGGCGTGGTGCACCGATCCGAGGAGCCGCCGAGCCCGGGCCTCACGGCGGACCTGCCCCGTCCGACTGCCGAGCTCCACCTCCTCCTGTAGCACCTCGGCCCGCGCGTACATGGCCCAACACAGCTGCGGCCCCAGCGGAACCTCCCGGACGGGAGTCCGCCGAGGCGCTCACGAGGTGGTCAGCCGGGCGTTGCCCCAGACGCCGTAGTAGACGGCTCCTCCAGTGGGGCCGGGCCCGGTGACCGTCAGCGTCATCCGGAAGGCGCCGACGATGTTGAGGGTGATGTTGCGGGACTGGCCGACGGTGAGCTCGGTTCGGTGGACAGGCGTTCCGTCGAGCGACACCTCAAAGGACAGCGTGCCGCCAGTCGGGGAGTCATCGCGCTGCCCCACGGTCGCGAGGAAGCTCTTCCAGTGTCGGCCGAGATGGTATTCGAACTTGCTCACCGCGTCGCGAGGCGCGGCCGCTACGGCCCATCGGCCAGGCCCTGGGTGACTCTGCGGCGGCATGGCGGTGGCCTGCCCCCGCTGTGTATGGGGGCAGGCCACCGTCGTACCGCGGGTGTGTGAACTTGTTCGTGGCGTGGCGTGGTGCTGCTACCAGCGGTACCAGCGTCCGCTGCCGCCCTTGGGCCGGGCGACGAAGCCGATGAGCCACAGCACCAGGACGGCGATGGCGACCCACCAGAGGATCTTCACCGCGAATCCGTTGGCGAGCCCGGGAAGGGCTTGGCGCTCGTCCTCGTCGACGGCCAGGTCCCAGCCGGAGCTTCGTGGCGACCCAGGTCGTCTGCCGGGGCGCGGGCGGGGGGCCCTTCCGGGGCGCTCGGGGTGCCGGGAAGGACGCGGTGGGGGCGTGCGCCCGCTTCGTCCACCGAGCGCGTGGAGAAACGGTTCCGCAGCAAACGGGCCGTCATCAACCCGGGTGGGCCGCGGGACGGCGTGCAGTGTCCGTGAGTCTTGACGGGTCGCGGGAGGGTCACGGGTAAGGGGGGCGGGGGCTCGAAAGGGTGCATGCGGTGCCTTCGAGCCCCCGCTGGTCGCGCACGCCGCGGGGGACGGTGTGTGCATGGTGCGACATCCGGATAAACGATTCTGCGACCAAGGGGTCACGGCCTCGCTGCGAACCTCTTCACCCCGGATCAGGTCCGCGGCTAGTGCCGCGTCAGGGAACCTTTGCCTCGCGTTCGTGACCGCGCGGAGCGCTCATCGGCGGCGTGCTGACGGGACGCTACCGCAGCGCGGACGGTCTCCCGATGCCGCTGGTGGTCGACAGTCGACGGTTGCGGATGAACTGGGGGCAGGGCGGGAGTCGGCGGCCTATTCCCGTGAGCGGCTCGCGATGGGCGGCGTGCGGCCAGGTTTCATTGCCCGAAGCGCCGGTGCCGGGGGTTGTATTGAGCGAGTGCTGCGTGAACTCCTGCTCGTGGATTTCGGGCCAGCTCTTGTCGATGGACACGAATTCGGCGTGTGTGGCTTGCCAGGGTATGAAGCCGGAAGGCGCTGTTCGAAGGCATTGCGGCGGGAGGACTGGCTGACCCGCACGCCAGGGGCGTGGCGACGGTCAGGGCGGCGCCGCTGCCCCCACCACCGCACGCATCCTGGAAGCGCAGGGGCAGCGGCTCTTTGATGCGGCCGCGTCGCACGGGCGGACCTCTCACTACGTCGTTCCCTGGTGGCGGCTCAACGCCTTCCGCTCCCTCTGCCTCCCCCCGACTCGGCGACGAACACGCCGTGACCGGCGAGCGCGGGACCAGGCTCGCCGAACGTCCCGTGGCCGCCGGTCACCAATGACCGGGTGCGCGACCTGTACAGCCGTCCTGGCCGGGACCACTCTCGTGGTCGGCACCCCACACCTACGGAAGAGAAGGAACCGGTGTAGCCAACCCGTACTGGTGCCAGGAGTGGGGCTTTAAGACGCCCGACTCGAGCGGCCCGCAGGGCGCGGCCGCCATATCGAGCACTGCACCCGCAAGCACCCCGGCTACTCCGCCAGGGGGCGAGGCCGAAACCCGACGCCGCCTGGCCGCCGTCGTCGGAGGCCTGCAGGCCCTGGCGAAGAACCTCGGCGAAGAATCTCCAGGGGAATCCACGCCGAACCCACACAGACCACAACCAAATTGCATGAAAAGGATTCGAGCCATGAGTGACTTCTCCACGCAACGGAGTCGGCCGGGATCGGCCACCGCCGCGGGTGCCCTGGGCATCACCTTCGGCGTCCTCGCCGCCGGCAGCGCGGTGTTCCTGCTGTTGCTCATCACCACGGACGGGAACGGCTTCGGACTGTTCGGCCTGCCCGTTCTCGCCTTCGGCGTGGGGCTCCTGCGCAATGGATACAAGGTCCTTGCCGGGGTGGCCTACTCAGGTGACCGCCTGGGCCAGTTGGCCACGATTCCCGCCGTACTCGCCTTCCTCGGCATCGGCGGCATGGTGGCGGGGGCCGACTGGAGCCGCGATGAATCCGTCCCCTCACTGGCCGGATTCATCATCGCGCTCCTCCTGGCCGTACTCCTCATCGTCCTGTGTGACCGCCCGGCGACCAAGGCCTACCTCCAGGAGGACTGACCCCTCCGCAGTGCCGCACGGCCGCGACGCAGCCCGCAGCCCGCAGCCCGCAGCCCGCAGCCCGTCGCCGCGCCAGCGCACCGACCGCCATCCGCGCCCCGCGCCGCCACGCCCCGCCCGCCCCCGCCTTGCGCGGTTTCCCCACCACCTGATCCGCAGGCGCGGGTTCGGGCACGGGCGTCCTCCAAGGGGGCGGGAGGGCGGCGTGGGGTGCGCCGTCACGGTGTACCCCGGGCCATGTCCAGCCCTGGCGCCGTGCTCCTACTCGGTGGTGATCCGCGCCAGGACGTCCTGGAGTCGGCGGACGGCTTCTTCCGCTTGCGTGTATTCCTCGGGGGTGGGCAGGACGGTTCCGAAGGTGCCGCCGTGGCCGGCGGGCAGGGCGCGCCAGCGCAGGACCGGTTCGAGTGCGTTGATGGCGCCGGAGAGGAACCAGGCCAGGCGGCCGTGCGTGCGGGCGAGGGCGATCGCCAGGACGGCGAGTGTTTCCCGCAGGTGTTCGAGCCGCTCGATCTGCTTCAGCGTTTCCTGGGTGTCCGGCGGGCCGACCGCGTCGCGCAGACCGGCCTCGGCTTCACGGGCGAGCGTACGGTCTCCCGGGGCCACCTCCCACACGCCGTCCTGGATTTGCTGCTCGGCTTCCTCGGCCAGCACCGCAACGATTCTCCGCATGTCCATGCGGCTCACTCTAGGAAACGGGTCTCCCCGCCCGACCTGGGGGTGCTCGGGTTGATGAACCGTGATCTTTGTGTCCGGCCCCCGGCATGTTCCGGCCGGCGGCCTTTGCCCTCTGCGCTGTTGGAGAGGGGGCGCTCGCGCGGCTGCGTCCCCGGCGCGGCGCGTCTGTGCGCGGGCTTCAACGGCAAGATCCGAAAGAGAGGGCCCGGCCATCTCGCTCACCGGCGAACGCCCGGGCCGCGCCGGCCCCGCCGAGGTCAGGTACGTGTACGGGCGGCCCCCGGGAGGGGGTCGATCGGGGTGAGGACGCCGAGCCGGTCCTCGACCGCCTGGGCGGCGGCCAGGCACAGGTCCTCGCGGAACGCCCGCCCGACGATCTGGACTCCGGAGGGCAGGCCGCCGTCGACCCCGGTCGGCACGGCCACGGCGGGCACGCCGACGAAGCTGGTCACCGAACACAGGCGCATGGCGTTGGCGACCCGGTCCCGGCCCGCCCGGTCGCGGGACTCCAGGCCCGGTTCGACCGGCGGTTCGGTGAACACCGGGCCGAGCAGCAGCGGGTACGCGTCGAGGAACTCGGCCCACGAGCGGCGGATGTTCAGCCAGGTGCCCATCAGCCGCACCAGCTCGTCGGCGTTCGCGGGCGGGGTCCGTTCCATGGCCATCGCGATGTAGCGGTCGCCGCCCCGGCCGAGCAGCCCCCGCACCACCGGCCACGCCGGTGCGAACTCGGTGACCGTGAGCCGCCCGTAGGCGTCGAGTGCCTCATCCAGGCGCGGGACGTCCGCCACCTCCCGTACGTCGTACCCGGCGTCCCGCAGGGCGGCGGCCGCGCTCTCGACGGCCGCGCGGACCGTGGGATGGACGCCGTGTCCGCCGGGGTCCGCCACGACCGCGACCTTCACCGGCCCGGCGAACGGTTCTCCGTAGAGGGGCACGGGCACGGCCGCCGGGTCGCGCGGATCGGGACCGGCCAGTACCTCGTACGCGCGCCGCAGGTCAGCGACGCTGCGGGCCAGCGGGCCGTCGGTCACCAGCATCTGGGACGCCGGGCCCGGGTCGTCAGGGCCGAGGACGCGGCGGTCCGCCGGGAAGCGCCCGGTGGTCGGCTTCAGCGCGGCCACCCCGCAGAACTGGGCGGGGATGCGCACCGATCCGCCGGAGTCGTTGCCGAGCCCGAGCGCCGCCATACCGGTGGCCACGGCGGCCCCGTCGCCCCCGCTGGTGCCGCCGGGGGTCCGGGCGGGGTCCCAGGGGTTGACGGTGTCGCCGTACAGCTCGCTGCGCGTGTGCATCCCGGCGAGGATGAGGGTGGGGAGGTTGCTGTGGCCGATGGGGATGGCCCCGGCGGCGCGCAGCCGCGCCACCGGGAGCGCGTCGGTCGGCGCGACGTAATCCTGGAAGCGTGGGACCCCGAAGGTGGTCGCCACGCCTTCGACGGGGGTGCTCTCCTTCACTGTGAACGGCACGCCCGCGAGCGGCCCGAGCACCTCCCCGGCGGCCCGGCGGCGGTCCGTCAGCGCGGCGGCCCCGCGTGCGCGCTCCGCCATGAGCTGCGTGACGGCGTTCACCCGTGGGTTGACCGCGGCGATGCGCTCCAGGTGGCTGTCGATCAGTTCGGCGGCCGAGATCTCCCCGCCGCGCACCGCCTCGGCCTGTGCTCCGGCCGGCATCCTCCACAGGGCGTCCCGCATGGCACGCCTCCTTCCCCTCGGGCATCACGTTCCGATGCGACTGCATCGGAACTCTAACCCGGGAATCGATGCGTCTGCATCGGATAAAATCCGCACCTAGACCGGAACCCGACGCGGAACCGGACCCAGGGAGGCGAACGGGTATGCCCCGACAGGTGGATCACGCGGACCGGCGCCGGCTGATCGCCGAGGCCGTCTGCGAACTCGCCGACGAGCACGGGCTGGAGGGCGTGAGCCTGCGCGACGTCGCCGCCCGCGCGCAGGTGTCGATGGGCGCGGTGCAGCGCTGCTTCCGCACCAAGGAAGAGATGCTCGTGTTCGCGCTCGCGCACATCGGCGAGCGGATCGGCCGCCGGGTCCAGGCCCGCCTCGTCAGGAGCCCCGCGCAGTCGGCCGCCACCGCCCTGGCGCACGCGGCCACGGAAGTCGCCCTACTGCGGGACGAACACCGCGCCGAGGCCCGGGTCTGGCTCGCCTTCCTCGCCCAGGCCGCGGTCAGCGAGGCCCTGGCCGGTCCGCTGAAGGCGAGCTACGCCGCGCTCGAGGAGGCCTTCGCCCGGCTCGTCGAAGAGGCCGGCACAGGCGCCGCCCGCGCCGTCCCCCTGGACCCGCGGCGGGAGGCCCGTACCCTCCTCGCCCTCGCGGACGGCCTCACGGCGCACGTCCTGATCGGCCACCTCACCGCCGGTGCGGCGCAGGACGTCCTCGGCGCCCACCTGACCGCCCTCTTCGAGGGCTGACGACCTTGGGAGCGATTGAGCTGGAGGTGCGGACGGAGCCTGGAGCCGTGCGTGAGATCCTTCGCCCATGAGCACACCGCCTGATGGATTGCCCGTTTACCGGGTCTTGACCGGGCCGGACGATGCCGCGTTCTGCCATCGTGTGAGCGAGGCGCTGGGTCTTGGCTACGAGCTGCATGAAGGCCCTGCCGTCACTTTCAACGGGGAGCACGTCATCGTCGCGCAGGCACTGGTCTGGCCGACGCGGTCGTAGGGACCGTGAGAGCTGCGGTGATCGCGGTCTGCCCGTGACGCGGGGAAGGCCGTCCCCGACCGCCACGGCATCCGGCTGCACACCTTTGAGGACGTGTTCACCTACGCCGAAGCGGAGGGCGTCTGCTTGCGGACCGACGGAACCGAGGTCCAGGTCCGCCGTCCGCTGTCCGCTGTCCGCCGTCTGCCGTGCACAAGCAGGCCGCCCGGGCCGTAAGGCGTTCATCTCCGGCAAGAAGAAGCAGAACCTCCAGGTCAAGGCCAAGGTTGACGAGGGCTACCGCGGACTGGCCAGCGAGTTCCCCGGCCAGGTCGAGGCCGCTTCGTTCAGGAGAGGGTCCGACGCCCACGGACCGGATTCGGTCCAGGTACCGCGTGGTGACCTCCCCTCCCGTCCTTACACGGCAACACCGCGGGCAACCGCGGACAGGGCGAACACGGGGCCAGCTGCGCGTCGCCCAGAGCGAGGCGCGGTGCTGCGCCGTCGCCGGCGAGGGCCAGGACGGCCGCGGGGGCGGCCGCTTCCGGCCGGGCCTGGGCATGGCCCCCCAGGGGTGTTGTCCGGTGCGGTGGTCCGCGGCGGGGCGACCGGGTCAGACGTCCGGAGCCCTCAGCGGTGCGGACGTGATGTGTTCCATGGGGGCACAGCGGACCTGGTAGCGGCCGTTGGGGACGTGCTCGGCGGCGGCGAGCCGCACGGTGAGAAGCCCGGCCCATTCGTAGCCCCGACGCTCACCGTGGTGCGCCAACCGGTCGGTCAGCTCCTGCCCCACGGCGGCGAGGTGCGGGCCGATCTCGGCGTACACGGGGGGAGGCAGCTCCACGATGTACACGTTCGGCACCACGGTGCGGTGAGAACTGCACACGACGGCCTGCTCGTCGCACGCCCGGAGCAACGCCTGGACCACCTCCGCCTCCCCCGCCTCACTGCCGAAGAACTTCTCCGCCAGTGCATGCTCGGCCTGCTCGATCGCCCGCTCCCAGCCTTTCAATGCGTCCATGAGGCGCATCTGCCCGGGTTCCGTGACGTCACGCGCACGGGACGGCACGGCAGGCCACGGCGTGAGGGTGAACTGCGGGATGCGCGTGCGGTGGGATCTGCTGCAGGTGGGGACCAGGGTGCCCCCACGGCCAGCACGGTGTTACTACGGAACCGCTTGCGCTGCTGTGGTGCCATCGACCCGGAGAGCAGGCGGTGCCAGGGAGATCGAATTACCGTCCGACCGGGCGGGCCGTCTCGCGTCCCGGGTTGGTCTGATTGGACGGATCTGCCGGTGGGTCGTGCCGGAACGTCCCGGGCGGCGGCAGATCCGAGGCTATGCATGAAATCGCATGACCGTTTCGTCCCCTGACCATCCATGAGCATCAACCTCAGGAGCCGCACGATGCGCACCATCAGATCGGCCTGTCTCGGCACGGCCACTGCGCTCACCCTCCTTGCCTGCGCCCCTCTCGCGGCCGCCGCGACGGGCACCGATTCCGGCCACGACAAGGGCAAGCACCAGGTCATCACTCTCATCGGCCAGCTCGCGGAGCAGACGCGCTTCCCCGTCAACCCCGGCGGTCCGGCCGCACAGGGCGACCGGACCGTCGTCCGCTCGATCCTCTCCGACCAGGCTGGCAACCAGGTCGGCGAGACCGGTGGCTTCTGCACCACCACCCGGGCGGCACTGCCGGGGGACAGCGGCGGAGCGGAGGAGTGCGTCGTGACCTACACCCTCCCGGGCGGCCAGCTCACCGCGCAGGGGATGATCTTCGGCATCCTCACCCAGGGCCTCCCGACGGTCCCTCCCCCCTCGTTCGACAACGCGATCACCGGCGGCACCGGGAAATACGCCCTGGCTCGTGGCTCGGTCCACGCCGACACGATCGGTGCGGGCAAGAGGCGCTTCACGATCGACCTCTACCTCTGACCGAACCTGCTCCCCGTCCGGTGAGAAGGCCGGCCCGCCCATGGAACGGCCCACCAGCTCGATCGGTCCCACTGGCGACGCCGCCACGAGGCTCGGTCCCGGGCCATCCGCTGTCGGCGACAAGCCGCCCAGACATGAAGATCACGATCCACTGGTGGAGCACTAGGGTCGGGCGCAGCCCGCGCCGATACGGCGTGCGTGGGGGGAGGCCCGGTGCCCCCGTCCCGCTCCGGCCGAGCGTGAGGGATTGCCGGCCGGCCAGGGAGGGCGAGCCGTTCGCCCACGCACGGGGTCGACGTGCCGTCCGTTCCGGGGCAGGTCAACCCAGGCGAAGCGATTCCGGTGGAGGAAGTCAGCCGTTCAAGCCCTTCCCGGCAAGGACGATGCCGAAGCAGCGCAGTACCTGATCCGCAGGATGCCGAGTGACGCGTTCGACAAGATGCCGGACTCCGACCCAGCCGGGCCTGGACGGCCGGGCTTGGCGCGTCGGATGAGGGGCCGGGCCGTCCTGGCTCCGGCTGCCCAGGGCGCGGGCCGCGGCATCGTCGGCGGAGCGCTCCAGCGCGAAGTCGAGCGGCTCCGGCGGGCTCCGTAGCGCGGGGTGGCACAGAACGGCCAGGTCGACCACGGCCGTGAAGACGTGGTGCCGCTCCCGGAGATGTGCGCGCTCGTGGGCGAGCAGGCTTCGCGTTCCGGGCCGGAAAGCGCGCGGAGCAGGCCGGTCGTGACGGCGACGCGGCCCGGCCTTCCGGGGAGCGTGTAGGCGCGGGAGCGTCCGCGCGCAGGTGCTGGCCGCGGCGAGGCCGGCCGCGGTCCCCGTCAGTGGCCAGACCGCCTGCCGCGGTGGCAGGCTGGTGCCGGCCGCCGGGCGCCCGGTGCGGCCAGGAAAGGGAACGAGTAGGGAACGAGCAGGGGACGAGCAGGGGAAGCCCGACGGTGTGGATCACCTGGTGCCTCCTTACCCGTCGAGCAGTACACGAAGCACGTGCTCGTCCTCGTCGCTCAGCTGGGAGACGAAGCGGCTCAGTACGGCCCCGCGGTCCTCGTCCTTCGCCAGTTCGGCGTGCATCCGCCGGGCGGTGAGCCCGGAGGCGTCCTCGGTCGGGACGTACGCGAACCCCCGGCCGGACCGCTTCCGGGCCACTGTCCCCTTCTCGTACAGGCGGGTCAGCGTCGTCGTCACCGTCGTACGGGCGAGGGAGCCGCCGATCATCTCCTGCACCTGGCCCGGAGTCAGCGGGCCGTCCGCCGCCCAGAGGGCTGCCAGCACGCCGGCCGCCAGCTCGCCGGAAGGGCGGCGCTCCGCGTTCTTGTCGCCCATGGGGTGCAGTCCTCCACTCATTGATCGTCTACAGTTATGTAGACCGTCTACGGAACTGTAGTCGTCGGTCGGCAGGGTGTCGCCTCAGGCCCTGGCCCTCTCACCTCCGGGGAGCTGTTCGACATGACCTTGACCGTTCTCGCCGCAGCGTCGCAGACGCTGAGCCCGCAGGCCGTCAACCTGCTGGACGCCGGTTCCCTCCTGTCAGCCTTCGGCGCGCTCGGCGTCGCGATCGTTCTCTTCGCCGAGACCGGTCTCCTCGTCGGCTTCTTCCTGCCCGGTGATTCCCTCCTCTTCACCGCCGGTCTGCTCTGCGTACCCGGCAACCACGGACCGGTCCACCTCTCGCTCCCGCAGGTGCTGTGCGCGGCCGTGGCCGGAGCCCTGCTCGGCGCGCAGGCCGGCTATCTCATCGGACGGCGCGGCGGCCGCGCCCTGCTGGCCCGCAGTCGTAGCCGCAAGCTCCACGAGGGCGCCGAGCGGGCCGAGGAGCTCCTCGACCGGTACGGCCACGCCAAGGCCATCGTCCTGGCCCGTTTCGTACCGATCGTGCGTACCGTCCTGAACCCGATGGCCGGGGCCCTCAACGTCCCCGCCCGCACCTTCACCCTCTGGCAGGTCGCCGGTGGCCTCGTGTGGACGGTGGGGCTGGTACTGGCCGGCTACGCGCTCGGCTCCTCCGTCCCCAACGTCGACCGGTACCTCCTGCCGATCGTCGCCCTTGTCGTTCTCGTCTCCCTCACCCCGCTCGCCGTGGAAGTGATCCGCCGGCGGGGCACCCGCACTTCGAACGGAGGCTCGCATTGAGCCTGCTCGCCCTGGACGGCCCCGCCGTCGACGGAAACCTGTACACCTGGATCACGGACCTGGCCCGGCGAGCGCCCTCCTGGGCCGACAGCCTCCTCTCCGCCTGGTCCACCTACGGCCTCGCCCTCTTCGGCGCGCTGATGGTTTTCGCCTGGTGGCGGGCCCGGTCGAGCGCCGATCCGGCGAGGACCGCCAGGGCGCTGGCGGCGCCCCTCGTCGTGGTCGTCGCGTTCCTCGTCGATACCGGCATCAAATCGGTTTTCCGTGAGCAGCGGCCCTGTCAGACCCTGCACACGATGACGCTGGAGGCGTGCCCGCCGCTGGGGGACTGGTCGTTCCCGAGTAATCACGCCGCCATCGCCGCCGCGGCGGCTGCGGCCCTGTGGCTCATCGACCGCCGGCTCGCGGCGATCGCCGTCCCGGCCGCGGTTCTGATGGCCTTCTCCCGGGTATGGGTCGGTGCCCACTACCCCCATGACGTCGCCCTTGGCCTGGTCGTCGGGGCGGTCCTCGGCTGGCTGCTGACTCGCGCCGCCGGCCGTGCGACACCCCTCGTGCAGCGGCTGGGTGCCACACCGCTGCGGGTCCTCGTCGCCCCCCGGTGAGGACCGGCCCCGGCGGGGCTGGGACCGGCCCCGACGGGGCCGGGGGAGGCGTCCGAGCGGCCGTCCGATGAAGGACGGCCTGTGGCGGGGCGGCGAGGGGAAGCTGCTCGTGTTCTCCGGGGTGGCAGACGCACGGGCCCCCATCGTCTACAGTTCCGTAGACGGAAGGGCAGCCTTGCCTTACCGAGGTAGCTGCGGCTCCGCCGCCTTGCCATGCCTGGGAGCACCCATGTCCTCTGCCGCCCGCTCGGCGCTTCTCGCCGCCGCTGGTCTCGCGATCGTCACCGCCGCCACGGGGTGCGCCCAGAAGATCGATGCCGACTCCTCGGGCACCCTCCGGGTGGCCGCGTCGGACAGCGCCTGCGACGTCTCCAAGACGGAGTTCCCGGCGGGCAAGGTCTCCATCGAGGTGGAGAACAAGGGCTCGAAGGTCACCGAGCTGTACGTGCTCTTCCCGGACGACCGGATCGTTGCCGAGCGCGAGAACATCGGCCCGGGTACCAAGGCCACCATCACCGCCGAGATCAAGGCGGGCGAGTACGAGTTCGCCTGCAAGCCCGGGATGAAGGGCGGCGGCATCCGCACCAAGGTCAAGGTCACCGGTCAGGGCGGCGGCGAGATGCGCAGCCCCGAGCTGGACGCCGCCGGCGCGGCCTACCGCGGCTACGTGCTGGCGCAGGCCGAGGAATCCCTCCCCGCGGTCAAGACGTTCACCGACGCCGTCCGCGCCGGTGACGTGGAAGCCGCGAAGCAGGCGTTCGCCTCGTCGCGGCGCGGCTGGGAGCGTACCGAGCCGGTCGCGGAATCCTTCGGCGACATCGACCCGAAGACCGACGTCCGTGAGGCCGGCCTGGAGCCCGGCCAGAAGTGGACCGGCTGGCACCGGCTGGAGAAGTCCCTCTGGGCCGACCACAAGATCGGCGACGAGGAGAAGGAACTCGCCTCCCAGCTGGACACGGACATCGCCGAGTGGCACAAGCGCGTGGGCACGGCGGAGATCACCCCCACCTCCATGGCGAACGGCGCCAAGGAGCTGCTGGACGAGATCGCGCGCAACAAGGTCACCGGCGAGGAAGACCGCTACAGCCACACCGACCTGGCCGACTTCAAGGCCAACGTCGAGGGCGCCGAGAAGGTCTTCGAGTTGCTGAAGCCGGTCACCGTCAAGAAGGACCCGGAGCTCGCGAAGACCCTGGACGCCCAGTTCGCTGCGATCAACACGCTGCTGGACACATACCGCGCGGACAAGAACGGCTACGACTTCACCTCGTACGACAAGGTCGGCGAGGCGGAGCGCAAGGAGCTGTCGGACGGCGTCAACGCGCTGGCCGAGCCGCTCTCCAAGCTCGCCGCGGCGACCGCCAAGTAGCCCGGGCACGGCAAGCAGAGCAACGGCAGGCAGGGGAGTGGTGATGGCTGAAGCGGACTCGGAGCCCGGTCAGAAGGACAGCGGCGTGTCGTCGGACGTGACCGGGGGCGGAACCTCGCGACGTGCGCTGCTCGGTTGGGGCGGGGCCGGGCTCGCGCTCGGCCCCGCGGCGGCCGGCGGTACGGTCGCGGTCCTGCGCGGACGGTCCGAGCCGGCGGCCCCCGGTTCGCCGGGTACGGCTGTGCCCTTCCACCGCGAGCACCAGGCGGGTATCGCCGACGCCGTCCAGGACCGGCTGCACTTCGCCGCGTTCGACGTGACGACGAAGGACCGCGCCGAGCTGATCAAGCTGCTCAAGGACTGGACCGGGGCGGCCCGGCTGATGACCGCCGGGCAGCCGGTCGGCGAGGGCGCCTTCGGCGGTCTCGCGCAGGCCCCGCCGGACGACACGGGCGAGGCCGTCGGCCTGAAGCCGTCCCGGCTGACCCTGACCATCCTTCACCGACGGCACGGACGGGCTGGGCCGCCTCGACGCGGGCCTGTTCTTCCTGGCGTACATGCGCGACATCCGCAAGGGGTTCGTGCCGGTGCAGCGGAGCCTGTCGAAGGACGACGCGCTCAACGAATACATCCAGCACGTGGGTTCGGCCGTCTTCGCCGTCCCGCCGGGCGTCCGCGACAAGGACGACTGGTGGGGCCGGACGCTGTTCACATGATCACCGGAAGGAACTCCACGCCGTGTTCGGCAACTACCTGATCGGTCTGCGCGAGGGCTTGGAAGCCAGCCTCGTCGTCTGCATCCTCATCGCCTACCTGGTCAAGACCGACCACAAGGACAGACTGGCACCCGTGTGGCTCGGGGTCGGTCTGGCCGTCGCGCTGTCGCTGGCGTTCGGGGCAGCCCTCCAGTTCGGCTCTTCCACCTTGACCTTCCAGGCCCAGGAACTGCTGGGCGGCAGCCTGTCGATCATCTCGGTGGGCCTGGTCACGTGGATGGTCTTCTGGATGAAGCGCACCGCCCGACACCTGAAGTCCGAACTGCACGGCAGGCTCGACGCCGCCCTCGCCGTGGGCACCGGTGCGCTGGTCCTCACCGCGTTCATGGCGGTGGGCCGTGAGGGCCTGGAGACCTCGCTGTTCATCTGGACGGCCGTGCAGGCCACCGGTGACGGAATCCGCCCCCTGGTCGGCGCGCTGCTGGGACTCCTGACCTCCGCGGTACTGGGCTGGCTGTTCTACCGCGGCGCCCTGAAGATCAACCTGGCCAAGTTCTTCACCTGGACCGGCGCCATGCTGGTCGTGGTGGCGGCAGGCGTCCTCGCGTACGGCTTCCACGACCTCCAGGAAGGCGGTTTCCTGCCCGGTCTGCACACCCTCGCCTTCGACATCAGTCCGACCGTTCCCTCCGACAGCTGGTACGGGACCCTCCTCAAGGGCGTCTTCAACTTCCAGCCGAACCCGACCGTGCTCCAGAGCACCGTCTGGGCCCTCTACGTCGTTCCCGTGATGGCCCTCTTCCTCGCGTCCCCGCGCGGCAACAAGGCCGTCCCGGCCGTGGGCGCGGCCGCGGAACCGACGAAGGCGGGCTGAGCCCCGCCGTCCCGACACGAGCGAGGTCCGCATGAGCCGACACGTCCTGGTCGTCGAGGACGACCACCGGCTGCGCGACGTCCTGCTGCGCGGCCTGCGCGAGGAGGGTTTCGACACCACCCCCGCGCAGGACGGGGCGGCGGCCCTGCGGCTGGCCGTGGCCGGAATCGACGCGGTCGTCCTCGACGTCGGCCTGCCCGACGCGGACGGCCGCGACGTGTGCCAGGCCCTGCGTGCCAACGGATTCGACCGCCCTGTCATCTTCCTGACCGCCCGTCACCACCTCACGGACCGGCTCAGCGGGTTCTCCGCGGGAGGGGACGACTATCTCGCCAAACCCTTCCATCTCGCCGAACTGGCGGCCCGGCTCAGGGCCGCCGTCAAACGCAGCCCTCCGGCCGCCCCCGCCGTCGGGGGAGAGGTGGTACTGGACGCCGTCCGCCACACGTGCGCCGTACGCGGGCTGCCCATGAGCCTGACCCCGACCGAATTCCGGATCCTGGCCGCCCTGCTGGCCGCCGCGGGGGACCTGGTCTCCCGGCGGGAGCTGGTACGCGCCGGCTGGCCGGAGGGCGCCCAGGTCAGCGACAACACCCTCGACCAGTACCTGACCCGGCTGCGCCGCAAACTACGGGAGGCGGGCAGCACCCTCGTCCTCGCCACCGCCCGCGGCGTCGGGCACCGGCTGTCATGAGACTGACCTGGGCCGCAGCGCGGCCGGCGACCCTGCGCGGCCGGCTCTCTCTGCTCGCGGTCGCGACCGCGGCCTCCGTCATGGCGGTGTTCACGATCGCCTTCAACGCGTTCGTGCACCAGCACCTGGCCCGCCAGGCGGACGACCAGCTGCGGGCTCGCGCCTCCGCCGTCGCCGCCACCGTCGACACCAGTGGCCCCGTACTGCGCGTACTGGAGACCCCGCAGGAGGACCTTCTCGACGCCAACGCCTGGATCTACCAGGGGACGAGCCTGGTCGAGCAGCCCTCCGCCACCACGGCGGACAGCCCCGCGACCCGCGAGGCCGCCCGTCTCGTGGCGCAGGGTGGCGCCCGCTGCGCCACGACCGCGCACGGGGCCGCGGACGTACGGCTCTGCGCCCGGCCGGTGCCGTCGCCCGGCGGCGGTCCGAGGGCCGCGACCGTGGTCACCGCGCTCGACCTCACCCCGTACCGCGCTTCGGGCGACACCCTGCTGATGGCCTCCCTGGCACTGGACGCCGTCATGCTCATCTGCACGTACGCGGTGACCCGGCTCGCCGTCGGCAGGGCCCTGCGCCCCGTCCGTACGATGACCGACCAGGCCGCCCGATGGAGCGCCACCGCCTCCGAGGAGCGCTTCAGCGGTGTCCCCCGGCCCGCCGAACTCGCCCGGCTCGGCAGCTCGCTGGACGCCTTCCTCGACCGTATCCGGGCGGTCCTGCGCCACGAGCAGCAGCTGACCAGCGAGCTGTCCCACGAACTGCGCAACCCGCTGGCCACGATCGTGGCCGAACTCGACTGGTGGCAGGCCCGCCCCCGCAGCGCGGACGAGACGCTCACCGCGCAGCGGGCCATCGGCGAGGCGGCCCGCACCATGCGGACCATCTGCGACACGCTCCTCGCCGAAGCCCGTGAGGATGCCCGCCGGACGCCCGGAACCGCCGCCGTGCTCCCCGTACTGAAGGCCCTCGCCGCCCGCACCGGCCAGGCCGGCGTCCCGGTCCGTGTCCTGTCCGTCGGCGAGGACGGGGAACTGACCGCCGGGGTGCCCGCTGCCGTCCTGGAGCGGATCGTCAGTCCCCTGCTGGCCAACGCGCTGCGCTACGCGGCGACTGCGGTCCACCTCCGCGCGGCCCGGGAAGCGGGCCGTGTCCGCATCGAGGTGATCGACGACGGCCCCGGCGTTCCCGACAGCTTCCGTACCCATCTGTTCCAGCCCGGCCGCCGGGCCGATCCGGGCGACGGCCACGACGGAGCGGGCCTCGGGCTGTCGCTCGCCCGGCGCCTGGCCCGCTCCGCGGGCGGGGAGGCGGAGCTCGGCGAACCGGGCGGCGGGGGAGCGGTGTTCGTGATCAGGCTGCCGGCCGGCTGAGCTCCTCCTGCGGGGTCACGTCCTTGCGGGTGACCGTCAGGTACACGACCAGCGCGAGGATGACCAGAAGGAACAGCGCGCTGGTCACGACGGTGCCCAGACCGAGGCCGCCGTCGTCGGACGGCTGCGAGAGGTAGTCGCCCAGCGAGGCGCCGAGCGGGCGGGTGAGGACGTACGCGATCCAGAAGCTCCACACCGCGTTCAGCCCCAGCGCGGAATGGGCCAGCCAGACGGCGCCGATAGCCAGCGCGAACAGGACCGCCGCGAGCCAGTAGCCCAGCGACAGCCGCTCCGCGACCAGGTCACCGGCCGCCGTGCCGAGCGCGAAGGTGAACAGCACGGCCGCCCAGTAGAAGGCCTCCCGGCGCACGGTGTTGATGCTGTGGATGGACAGGGTCCGCTCGCTGCGGAACCAGGCGACGAAGACGACGGCCAGCGCCACGGCGAACACCGCGGTGGTGACCTCCAGCGGCACGCCCAGATTGTCCGTCAGGTTGTCGCTGATCAGCGTGCCTACCACGCTGACCAGTACGACGACCAGCCAGTAGAGCACCGGCCGGTAGGAGTCGGCGCGGAACTGGACGACCAGAGCCACCACCAGCAACAGGCTCATGACCAGCGAGGTGCCGGTCAGGCCCAGCCCCAGCTGTCCGTTGAGGAAGTCGGCCGCCGTCTCGCCCACCGTCGTGCACAGGATCTTGATGACCCAGAAGAAGGCCGTGACCTCGGGCACCTTGTTCCAGCGGGTCCCTTGGCCACGGGCGGTACCGGGCTGGCTGTATGTCTCGGATGTCATGGGACCAGACGGTGCCACCGCCAACCTGAACGCATCCTGACCACGTCGGCGGGACACCGCGACGAACACGTCCGGCGCGGGCGCGGGCTCGTACAGTCCCGGCCATGATCCGCCCGCCCACCCCGGACCCCGGCCGTGCCCGTCCCGGTCGTCCCACCCCTGGCCGCGCCCGGCTGCCCGCCCGGATCGCGGAGCGGATCGGGAAGCGCATGGGATGGGCCGTCGCGGCCGCCTATCTCGCGGCCGCGGCCTTCCCCTCTCCAGGGACGTGGCTGCGCCACGCCCGGGAAGTGCTCGGCCCGGGGCTCGGGTTCCGGCTCGAGGCGGCCCCGTTCCTGCTGGCCCTCGTCCTCTTCGCCGCCGGGCTGCAGGTGCCACCGAAGACCCTGCTGCGCGTGGTCCGGCAGCCGGTGACGCTGCTGGCCGGCCTCGCCCTGCACCTCGGCGCTCCACTGGTGATCATCCCCGCCCTCGCGGTCGCGCTGCGCTGGACCCCCGACACCGACGGCGGCAGCGGAATGATCACCGCGATGATCCTCATCACCGCGATGCCCGTGGCGGCGGGGGCCACGGTGTGGACCGCGCGGGGGGAAGGCGACCAGCCGACCATGGTCGGCCTCGTGCTCCTCTCCACCCTGCTCAGCCCGCTCACCCTGCCCGTCACACTCGGCGCCCTGTCCCCCCTGCTCAGCCCGGACTACGTCGGGGCACTGGCGGGCGCGGCCCGCATCGCCGGGCAGGGCTTCGCCCTCACGGGCGTCGTACTGCCGTGCGCGGCCGGGCTGCTGTGCCACCTCGTGCTGCCCCGGCGGGCGCTGGCCGTGGTCCTGCGGACCGCCCCGCCCGCCGCGCTCGTCGGTTCGCTGCTGCTGACGTACGTCAACGCCAGTGGAGCGCTGGGACCGTTCCTGGCCCATCCGGACGCCGTCCTGCCCGCCGCGGCCGTGGCCGTCGCCGCCTCGCTGTGCGCACTGTCGTTCCTCGTGGGCCGCGCGGGCGGCCGGCTGCTGGGACTGCGAGCCCCGGCCCGCACCTGCGTGACGCTGGCCTGCGGAATGAACAACAGCAGCGCCAGCGCCGTACTGATCGGCACGGCCATGCCCGACCGCCCCCATGTGCTGCTTCCGGTTCTCGCGTACAGCCTGCTGCAGAAGCCGGCCGCCGGGCATGCCGTGCATCCGCCCCGGCGGCGGCCCCAACGGCCCCTGTTCGCCTGCGATCCGGACCCCGGTTCCACCACCCCACCACGATCGTCTACAGTCCTGTAGACATTGGTTGGGAGGTCGGCCCCGGGATTCCGGGCGCCGACGGCTGCCCTGGCCAGCATCGGCTATGCGGCGCGAGCGTCGCCGGGAGGATGGCACCGACGATGGCGGAAACCGACAGCAGGACGACGACGCACCGGCAGCCCATGACGGCTCCGGAGCGGGGAGCTTACCGCCCGGGCCTGTCCGGGGCGGGCCTCTCGAAGGTCCCCGAGGTCACGGCCTGGTTCTGGACCGTGAAGATCCTCACCACCGGCATGGGGGAGACCGCGTCCGACTTCCTGGCGCGGACCTTGGGCCCGGTCCCGGCGGGCTGCCTCGGGCTCGCGGGCCTGACCGCCCTGCTGGTCCTCCAGTTCCGCTCCGCGCGCTACCGGCCGTGGCTCTACTGGTCGGCCATCGTCATGGTCAGCGTGTTCGGCACGATGGCCGCGGACGTCGTCCATGTCATCGCCGGCATTCCCTACACGGTGTCGGCCGCGGGCTTCACGCTCGCCCTGGGTGCCGTCCTGGCCCTCTGGTACGCGTCCGAGCGGACCCTGTCCATCCACAGCATCCACACCACCCGCCGGGAGTCCTTCTACTGGGCGACGGTGCTCACCACCTTCGCCCTGGGCACCGCGGTGGGCGACCTCACGGCCGGGACCCTGCACCTGGGCTACCTGCCCTCCGGGTTCGTCTTCGCCGCCCTGATCGTGCTGCCGGTGCTGGGCCGCCGGTTCCTCGGGCTGAACGCGGTGGCCGCCTTCTGGGCCGCGTACATCCTCACCCGCCCGCTCGGCGCTTCGTTCGCGGACTGGATGGGCGTCCCGGCAGCGCGACACGGTCTGGGATGGGGCACCGGGCTGGTCAGCCTCGCGCTGCTGGTCCCCATCGCCGCGCTCGTCGGATACCTCCAGGTGAGCCGCGCCGACACGCCGCGGCAGGTCCACCCCAGCGCACTGGCCGGCTGAGCTCGCCCGGGCGTTCGCGCGCGAGCGCCCGGGATCACCCCTCCGGGCCGGGCAGGAGCAGGGTGAAGGTGGCGGGCGCCGAAGCGCGAACGCTCAGCCTCCCGCCGGCGGCCTCCGCGAGCTCCTTTGCCACCGCCAGGCCGATGCCGGTACCGGGTCCCGTGGTGCTGCCGCGCGCGAAGACCGCCCCGGGGTCGAGGGCGAGTGTCCCTTCGTCCGCCACGTCGATCGCGACTGCTCCGGCGGCTTCGCGTACCGTCACGACGGTCGTACCGCGTCCGTGCCGCAGCGCGTTGTCGAGGAGGATGTCGAGGATCTGCCCGGTGGTGCGGCCGGGGACGTCGAAGGACTCGGTCCCGGGCGACGGGCGGAGCTCCAGGCGCCGTCCTGCGGCCGCGAGTACGCCGTGCCAGCGCGACTGCGCGCGGTCCAGTACCCGGACGAGCCGCTCGCGGGGGACCGGGTGCTGCTCGGCGGTGTCCGGCCGGGCCAGCCGCAGCACCTCCTCGACCGTCTCCTCCAGGTGACGGGCCCGCTCCAAGGCCTCCCGGACGACGGGACGCAGATCAGCGGCCGGCGGCAGTTCCTGGCCCGCCTCCAGGCCGAGCTGGAGCCCGGTCAGTGCGGTGCGCAGCTGGTGGGAGGCGTTGGCGCTGAAGTCACGCTCCCGGCTCAGGAGTTGGGTGAGTCTTTCGACCATGGTGTTCTGAGTGCGGGCCAGTTGGTCCAGCTCCGAGATGCCGCACGGGCCGGCCCGGGCGCCGAGGTCGCCGTCGGCGATCTCCCCGGCCGTCCGCGAGAGCGCCTCCACCGGGGCGCTGAGGGCGCGTGCCTGACGGCGCGCCACCAGCACCGCCGTGATGAGCGCGAACAGGGTGACCCCCAGCAGCAGCGCCCATGCCCAGAGCACGCGGTTCCAGACGGAACGAGCGGGGACCGAGGCCCGGACCACCCCGATGACCCGTTCGGCGGAGACCACCGGAACCGCGACGACGAGATCCGGGCCGCTGTTCCCGCGCGCGACCTTCCCGCCGGTCGCCCGGCGTGTCACGGCGTCGCCCGTCTGCCCTCCCGCGCCCGCGCGCAGGCGCATGGAGAGGTCGTACACCCCCAGCCGTCCCCCCGGCCGGGGCCGCGGCAGCTCGACGGCGTCGCCCGTGGTGAATTCCGGTCCCACCGCGACGGTCGCCGCCAGGGCCGTACGTTCCAGGGCGCCGCGCTCCTCCTCGAAGAAGGACCGCTGGACGACCACGGCCAGCGGCCCGGCCAGCAGGACCAGGGCCACCAGGACAGCGGCCACCGCGACCCTCACCACACGCTGCCTCATGCGCTCATCATGGCGTCCGCGATCCCGGTTTTGCCGTCGTCTCACCTTCGCCGCCCCGGCCCTTTGCGTGGCACTGCCTAGCGTGGGAGATCCATCCACCCTTCGGAGGGCGTCATGAACGTGCGGCGTCGCGCATGTGCCGCTTCTGCCTCTGTCGTACTCGCCGTCGCGGCCCTCGCCGGGTGCGGTGCCTCCGGCACCTCCGCGGCCGCCGGCCCGAACCCGCCTCCGCCTCCGGCACCGGCCGAGTCGAATCCGCCCGGAGACATCCCCGACAACCAGGTGTACGTGGTGTTCAAGCCGGCCACGGGCGGCTTCACGGTCAGCGTGCCCGAAGGCTGGTCGCGCACCTCCACGGGCCCGGTCACGGCCTTCACCGACAAGCTGAACCGGATCGAGGTGTCCGAGCACGCCGCCGCGACCGCGCCCACGACCGCCTCGGTGACCGCGCGGGACGTGCCGGAGCTGGCCAAGGCGGTCCCCGGGTTCACGCCCGGCAAGGCCTCCGAGGTGTCACGGAAGGCCGGCCGGGCAGTCCTGTACACGTACCAGGGCACCACGCGTGCGGACCCGGTGACGGGCAAGACCGTCCGTGACGCCTTCGAGCGGTACGTGTTCCACCACAACGGCCGCGATGTCGTACTCATCCTGTCGGGCCCGGTCAAGGCCGACAACGTCGACCCCTGGCGGACGGTCACCGACTCGCTGCGGTGGCAGTGATGGACGCCCCGAGCGCCCCGAGCGCCCCGCACACTGAAAACGCCCCGCCGGCCCTGGACGCGCGAGAGCTGTACCGGTTCTACCGTGCGGGGGAGGAGGAGACCCTCGCCCTGCGCGGGGTGTCCGTCACGGTCGCCCCGGGAGAGCTCGTGGCCGTCGTTGGCCCCTCCGGATCGGGGAAGTCCACGCTGCTGGCCTGCCTCGCGGGCCTGGACGAGCCCGAGGGCGGAGTCGTACGGGTCGCCGGGGAGCGGATCAGCCACCGGCCGGAGGCGGAGCGGGCCCGCGTCCGGGCCCGCAGGATCGGCATCCTGCTCCAGACGGAGAACCTGATCGCCCACCTCGATGTGGCCCAGAACATCCGCCTCGCCCGCACGGCCGCCGGCCGCCACAGCGTCGGTGCCCCGCCCGTGGAAGCCCTCCTGGACCAGGTGGGCCTGCTCGGCCGGGCCCGCTCCCTGCCCCGCGAACTGGCCGGGGGAGAGCTGGCCCGAGCGGGTCTGGCCGTCGCCCTGGCCAACGACCCCGACGTCCTCCTCGCCGACGAACCGACCGGAGAGCTCGACGGGAGCACCGAACGGCGCGTCCTGGACCTGCTGCGTGCCCGCGGCCGTGACGGCCGCCGCGGCGCACTGCTCGTCACCCACAGCGCCGCCGCCGTACGCGGCGCGGACCGGGTCCTGACCCTGCGCGACGGCAGGATCGGGCCATGACCGGCCCTCCGCTCGTCAGCTGCCGGGACGCCGGACGGACATACGGGCGCGGCCCCACCGCCGTGGTCGCCGTACACGGCACCAACTGCCAGGTGCAGGCGTACGACCGGATCGCCGTCATGGGGCCCTCGGGGTCGGGCAAGTCCACGCTGCTCCACCTGATGGCCGGACTGGAACAGCCGACCAGCGGCGAGGTGGTGTGGTCCTGGGGCGCGGACGCCGCGGGCCCGGGGGCCGGGGCGCGGGCCAGGGCCGAGCGCATCGGGGTCGTCTTCCAGAGCCCCAGCCTCATCGGTACGTTGGACGTCGCCGAGAACACGGGCCTGCCCCTGGTGCTGTCGGGCGAGAGCGCGGAGCGCGCCCACGCCCGCGCACTGGCCGCCCTGGAACGCGTCGGCATCGCCGACCTCGCCGCCAAGCTGCCCGACGACATCTCGGGCGGACAGGCGCAGCGTGTCGCGGCCGCCCGGGTCCTGGCCGCCCGGCCCCGGCTCGTCCTCGCCGACGAACCGACCGGCCGCCTCGACCGCACGACCGGTCGGCGTGTCATGGACGTCCTGCTGGCGGCGGTCGACGAGATCGGGGCCGCTCTGGTGGTGGCCACCCACGACCCGGCCGTCGGAGAACGCCTCCGGACCCGCTGGACGATGCGCGACGGCCGGCTCCTCCTCCGTCCGGACGGAGCTACACCGTGAACACCGACCGGCCGACAGCCCCGCTCCGGCACGGCCGCGGCCGCCTCGCCCTGGCGGCTCTCAGCCTCGTCCTCGCCGCCGTGCTCCTCGCCGTCCTGCCCCATTCCGCCGTGGACGACGAACCGGCCGGCCGCGGCGACGGCACCATCGTCGGCCGCATCGCCGACGTCCTCGGCGACACGGTCTTCGGGACCGGCACCGCACGCTCGACCCCCCGGCCCACCACAGGTGTTGGTGGCCCTTCCCAGGCCGCCTGGACGGCGAGCGACGGATGGCTGATCGTCACCGCCCGCGGAGGCACACCGTGATCACCACCTGGCTGGCCGGCCTGCTCCGCCGCCGCGGCGGCAGACTCCTCACGGCCGCGCTCACCGTCGCCCTGGCGGTCGCGCTCATCGCCGCCCTCGGCACGTTCCTGACCGCCTCCCGCTCGACGATGACCGCCCGCGCCGCCCGGTCCGTCGCCATCGACTGGCAGGTACAGCTCCAGCCCGCATCGCAGCCCGCCACCGTGCTCGACGCGATCCGTCACACCCCCGGGATCCGCACCGCGCTGCCCGTCACCTACGCCCACAGCACCGGGCTCCAGACCACGGCCGCGGGCTCCGTGCAGACCACCGGCGACGCCGTGCTGCTCGGCATCCCCGACGGCTACCGCACCGCCTTCCCCGGCGAGATACGGCCGCTCACCGGCGCCCGGGACGGTGTCCTCCTCGCCCAGCAGACCGCCGCCAACCTGCACGCCGCGCCCGGCGACACCGTGCGCATCTCCCTGCCCGGCAACGCCGACGCCGCCGTCACGGTCGCCGGAGTCGTCGACCTGCCCCAGGCCGACTCCCTCTTCCAGAAGGTCGGCGCCCCGCCCTCGTCCCAGCCGGCGGCCCCGCCCGACAACGTGATCCTCCTGCCCACCCCGCTCTTCGACTCCGTCACCGCGCACACCAAGACCGTGGACCCCGCCGCCGTCACCACGCAGGTGCACGCCGCGCGTGACGCGCGCCTGCCCGCCGACCCGGCCGCCGCGTTCACCGCCGTCACGGGCGCCGCCCGCCACCTCGAAGCCCGCCTCTCCGGCGCCGTTCAGGTCGGCGACAACCTCGGCGCCGCCCTCGACGCCGCCCGCCAGGACGCCCTGTACGCCCAGCTCCTCTTCCTCTTCCTCGGAGCCCCCGGGGTGGTCCTCGCGGCCCTGCTCACCTCCGCCCTGGTCAGCACCGGAGCGGACCGCCGCCGACGGGAACAAGGGCTGCTGCGCACCCGCGGCCTCGGACGTCGCCGGGTCACCGTGCTCGCCGCGGTCGAGGCAGGTGCCATCGCCCTGGGCGGCGGCCTGCTCGGCATCGTCGTCGCCGCGCTGGCCGGCCGGATCGCCTTCGGCCAGGCCTCGTTCGGCGCCGCGGGCCTCGTCCCGCTGCGCTGGTCCCTCATAGCGCTGGCCCTCGGCGCGGCCGTCGCAGCCGTGACCGTCCTGCTGCCCGCCGTACGGGACCAGCGCACCACCACCGTCACCGCCGCGCGCCGCGGCGTCCCGTCGACCGGTTCCCCGCTGTGGCAGCGCACCGGACTCGACGTCATCCTGCTCACGGTCTCGTTCCTCGTCTTCCGAGCCGCCGCGGGCAACCAGTACGCCCTGGTGCTCGCCCCCGAAGGCGTGGCGAGCATCTCGGTGTCCTACTGGGCCTTCTTCGGCCCCGCCCTGCTCTGGCTCGGATCCGCGCTGCTCCTGTGGCGGCTGACGACCTACGCGCTCGCCCAGGGCCGCCGCCCTCTCACCCTGCTGGCCCGGCCCCTGACCGGCTCCCTCGCCGCCGCGACCGCCTCCGGCATGACCCGGCAGCGCCGTGTCCTGGCCCGTTCCGTGGTCCTGCTCGCCCTCGCCGTGTCGTTCGCGCTCTCCACCGCGACCTTCAATGACACCTACCGGCACCAGGCAGAGGTGGACGCCCAGCTCACCAACGGCGCCGACGTCACCGTCACCCAGCCGCCCGGCGCCCTGACCGGCCCCGACGCCGGGCGTGCCCTGGCGTCCGTACCCGGAGTGCGTCACATCGAACCGCTCCAGCACCGCTTCGCCTACGTCGGGTCCGACCTCCAGGACCTGTACGGCGTCAACCCCGCCACCATCACGTCCGCCACCGCTCTTCAGGACACCTACTTCGCAGGCGGCAGCGCCCGCGGCCTGCTCGCCAAGCTCGCGGCTCGCCCCGACTCCGTGCTCGTCAGCGAGGAGACGGTGAAGGACTTCCAGCTCGTCCCGGGCGACCGCCTCAACCTGCGCCTCCAGGACCAACGGACGAAGCAGCTGCGCGCCGTGGAGTTCCACTACGCGGGCGTCGTCAAGGAGTTTCCGACCGCGCCCAAGGACAGCTTCTTCGTCGCCAACGCCGGGTACGTCGCCGCCCAGAGCGGCAGCGACGCCGTCGGCGCCTTCCTCGTCGACACCGGCGGCGCACACCAGCAGGCCGTCGCCGCCCGGCTGCGCGAGCGGCTGGGGGCCACGGCGACGGTCACCGACCTCACCCAATCCCGCGCCGGCGTCGGCTCCAGCCTCACCTCGGTGGACCTCGCCGGACTGACCCGGATCGAACTCGGCTTCGCCGTGGCGCTGGCGGCGGGCGCCGGAGGAGCGGTACTCGCCCTGGGCCTGACCGAACGCCGCCGTACTTTCGCCGTGGCCACCGTCCTCGGCGCCACGCGGGAACAGCTGCGGGGCATGGTCCTCGCGGAGGCGGCCACGGTCGCGCTCGGCGGCCTGGCCGGCGGCGCCCTCATCGGCTGGGTGCAGGCTCAGATGCTGGTCAAGGTCCTCACCGGCGTCTTCGACCCGCCGCCGTCCGCTCTCTCCGTGCCCTGGCCGTACCTGGGCCTGACCCTCCTCGCCACGCTCGCGGCCCTCACCGCAGCCGCCCTGTACGGTGGCCGTGGTTCGGGCCGCCCCGCCGTCGAAGACCTCCGCGAGCCCTGACCAGCCCATACCCTCGACCCATGAGCACCGGTACCGCGGGGCGGCCGCCCACCGCCCTGGTCATCGAGGACGACGACACCATCGGCCGTCACCTGGAAAGCGGACTGCGCGGCAACGGATACACCACCACCTGGTGCCGCACCGGCTCCGCCGGTCTGACGGCCGCGCAGGCCCACCCGCCCGACTTCGTCCTCCTCGACCTGGGTCTCCCCGACCTCGACGGGATCGATCTCGCCCGCCGCCTGCGCCAGGACCTCCCGGACCTCCTGATCGTCATCCTCACCGCCCGCACCGACGAGATCGATGTGATCGCCGGGCTGGACGCGGGCGCCGACGACTACCTCGTCAAGCCCTTCAGCATGACCGTGCTCCTCGCCCGCCTCCGCGCCCACCTGCGCCGCAGGCCCCCGTCCGACGTACAGCAGGACGCCGAGCCCATCCGGCTGGGCGACCTCACCGTCGACACGGTGGCCCGGCGGGTGCTCGTCGCAGACGAGGAAGTCCCTCTGCGCACCAAGGAGTTCGAGCTCCTCGCCGAGCTCGCCCGCCACCAGGGGGGTGCGGTCTCCCGGGAGACCCTGATGGCGCGGGTGTGGGACGAGAACTGGTTCGGCCCGACCAAGACCCTCGACGTCACCATGGCCTCCCTCCGCCGCCGCCTCCACACGGCCGAAGCAGCGGCGCCGCGTACGCTCCACCTCCCGCAGATCACGACACTCCGCGGCCACGGCTACCGCCTGGACCCGGGGCCTCCCCTCTGACGGCTAAGCGGTGGCGATGGCGGTGAGGATCTTGGTGCGGGCCGCCTTCATCGCGGGCAGGATCGCCGCGGCCAGGCCGGCCAGGGCGGATCCTGCCAGGACGGCGAGGACGGTGGTCCAGGGGATGCTGAGCGAGGTGATTCCGTACAGGGTGAGGACCCGCTGTCCGGCGATGCCCCAGGCGATGCCGAGGCCCAGGCCGAGCAGGGCGCCGTGGACGGCGATGAGTACGGATTCCAGCTGGACCATGCGGGAGATCTGGCGGCGCGAGGTGCCGACGGCGCGCAGCAACCCGATCTCCCGGGTGCGCTCGATCACCGACAGGGCGAGGGTGTTGATGACGCCGAGGACCGCGATCAGGGACTTGGAAGCCGCCGACGTGGGCGAGGGCGTAGCGCTGGCGGGTGAGGGTGTGGATTCCGGGCAGGGCGCGGACCTTGTCGGTGACCTCGTGGCCGATGGGCTGCTGGCCGTTGCCCGTGAGGACGTAGTCGGCACCGAAGGTGCGGTCGACGTCGCGGTCGATGGAGGTGGTGAGGGAGGCGGCTAGGACGGCGATCGCGCCGACCAGGGACAGGCTGATCATCAGGGCGCCCGCGGTGGCGCCGGTGCGGCGCGGATTACGTACGGCGTTGAGGCGGCTGATGTGCCCGACGGCGCCGAACAGTTTCGGGAATGGGGCGCCGAGGCCGTGCACGACGAGGCGTGAGAGGGCGGGGCCGAGGACGACGAGCGCGATCAGCGAGGCGACGATGCCGCCTCCCAGCAGACCGGCGGCGGTGATCAGGGTGTCGTGGTGGGTGGCCGCTCCCGCGAGGGAGCCCAGGCCGGCGAGCAGGAGGACCGAGCCGAGAACGGTGCGCCGGCCGAGCGGTGCGACCGGGGGTACGGGCGCCTCGCGCAGCGCCGCCATGGGGGAGACGCGGGCGGCGCGGCGGGCGGGCAGGTAGGCGGCGATCAGCGTGACGAGGACGCCGATCGCGTAGGCGGCCACCGGGGTCAGCGGGTTGATGACCAGTGGGGTGCCGGACAGGTCGACGCCGAAGCCGCCGATCAGGTTCTTCAGCAGTGCGGCGAGGCCGATTCCCGCGGCGAGGCCGAGGGTGGAGCCCAGGAGCCCGAGCAGCAGGGCCTCGGTCAGGACCGAGAAGGTGATCTGGCCGCGGCCCGCCCCCAGGGCGCGGAGCAGGCCGAGTTCGCGGGTGCGCTGGGCGACCAGCATGGAGAAGGTGTTGAGGATCAGGAAGATCCCGACCAGCACGGCGAGGCCGGCGAAGCCGAGCAGGGCGTAGGTGACGACGCCGAGGAAGGAGCTGATCTGCTGGGCGGCGGACTGGGCCTGCTCCTCCTTGGTGGCGATCGAGTAGGCGTCGCCCAGAGCGGCCTGGATCCGCTGCTGGGCGGCGGTGTGGGAGGTGCCCGGTGCGGTGTCCGCGGTGACGGTGGTGAAGGCGCCGGGCTTGCCGAGCAGAGCCTGCTGCGCGGTCGCGGTGTCGACGTAGACCATCGTCACGCCTGGGTTGCCGGTGCTGAAGGTGACGATCCCGACCACACGCGCCGCGGTGGAGCCGCTCGGGGTGAGTACGCGTAGCGCGTCGCCGAGGTGGACGCCTCTGTGCTCGGCGCTGGCCTGGTCGATCACCAGCTCGTCGGCCTTGGCCGGGGCGCGGCCCTGGACGAGGTGGACCTGGGGGTTGTCGTACCAGTTCTGGCCGAGGGTGGGCGCGGCGAACGCCCGGAAAGCAAATCCCGCTGGCTTCACCCGAACCTGCCCGCGGGATCGCCTCGGCCATTAACGGGCACGCGGGTGCAGGCTTCTCCACGTTCAGGATTCTTGGAACCTGCGCGCGTCCGTCTTCGGCATCCTCCAACTGGATGGGGCGGAGCAGGTGAACCGTACCTACGCCGAACGGCGCGCTCTTCTGGAGGAGCTGTTCACCGACCACGCCCTGACGGCACCGTGGACACTCTGACCGATGACGACGGACCCCAAGACGGCGCGAGAGTGGCTGGAGTGCTGGACCGACATCTCCGGCGTCGAGGGTCTGGTCTGCAAGGGCATGTCCCAGAAGTACCTTCCCGGCTACCGCGGATGGACAAGGTCAGAAGGAGGGACACCACGGAAGCGGTCATCGGGGCCATCACGGGCACCCTCGCGCGCCCGCAGCTCCTCGTGTTGGGCCGCTACGACGATGAGGGCCGGCTGCGCTCTGTCGGCCGGACCGTACCGCTGCGCCCGGCGCAGTCCCGCCAGGTCGCCGAGCACCTGACGGCCGTCGGCCCCGACCACCCCTGGACGGGAGTGCGGTTCGCCGCCGCGTGCGGATCCCGCGACGTCCTGGACGCGATCCTCGTCCACCCGGAACTGGTGGCGGAGATCAGCGCCGACCGGGCTGTGGACCGCGGCGGCGTCTTCCGCCACCCGCTCCGCTTCCAACGGCTACGCCTGGACGTGACAGTGGGGGACGTGCCGCGGTTCGGGGCGGGGCCGACCGCAGCCGCCGGGTGAGCGGTCGGCGCCACACGCCGCATGCCGACGCTCGTTCCGGTTGGCTTCGTTCACTTCAAGCTCACCGATATTCGGGAGCGCACCGAGGCCGGACCGCTCTGCGTTCTGAACTACATGCGCTCTCTGATCTCAGGCTCTGGTCCAACTTCTGTGGGCGTCTCACGCTCTGTAACCGGTAGGGGGCTGATGCCCCTTCGTGACTCGTTGACAGATCTGTTTGCGACCATGCCCGCATGGACTTCGACCTCACTCCACCGGCCGGCGTTGGCCCCTTGCGGATCGGTATGACTCGCCACGCGGCCAACACGGCGCTGGACTCGCTCCGCGATCTCTCTGCGATCTCAGAGTCTGACCGGCCGGGGCGGCACGTCTTCCGTCCCAGTGGACCGATGATCAGCATCCACTGCCTGCGCGACATGCTTGAAGCCATCGAGCTGGGAAGGCCGTCGTCCCAGACGGACGAAGTGTTGTTCCAGGGTGTGGACGTGTTCGCGCTTCCGGCCCGCGAGGTTGTCCGGCGCGTCGGTGAGTTCACCTCGATCGAGGAACATCCTGACGACGAAGCTTCATTCATTGCCCCGGACCTGCTGCTGAGCTTCTGGCGTCCGTTTGCAGCCGACGATGAGCCAGGTGGAGAGCAGGGCTACTTCTTCAGCTCGGTCCTGCTGGCGCAATCTGGCTACTACGACACCCCTGCTTAGGCTGCGGAGCGCCTCCGGCAGAGCTCGTGACGGGCTGCTCAGGAAGCCAGCAGGACTCGCTTCCGCAATAGGCCGAAGCCGGCCCGGCCGTACATCTGGCGCTTGATCATTTTGATCCGGTTGACGTGGCCCTCGACGACGCCGGAACTCCATGGCAGCGTTAAGCCAGCGGTGACGGCGGCGAGATCCCGTTCGAGACCGTTGACGAAGGCGTGGGGGCTGGGCAGGTCGTCGGCGCGGACCGCCTTGATCCACTGCGGGAGCTGGTCACCCTGGAGCTGCGTGAGCATCTTGCCGAACGCGCGGACGTGCCCGGTGAGGGCATCCAGCTCGGGCGGCCCTTCGGTGTCCCAGTGGTACGTCTACGACGGCCGCTCCCCACGGGTACCGCGCGCGGCCGCGCTGCGCGCGGTGTGCTCCTGCGGGTGGACGGGCCCGGAGCACCGCCTGGACTGGGAGAGTATCCGCGGCAAGGTCCTGGCGGAGGCCGGTGCCGATACGGCGGACGCCTGCCTGCAGGACTGGGACGGCCACACCGTCCAGGTCGAGGCGACAGCGATCCCCCTGCCGGAGACGGTCACGACGCTGCTCGAGCGGCTGGAGCAGGAGATCGACAAGCTGACCAAGACCTCCCCGGCCGCCGCCGTACGGGCCGCGCGCCGCCTCGAGGTCACCGCCGCACGGGCCGGGTACTGGGCTGCCAACGGCACCCGCACCGACCTGACACCCGAGCAGGCGGCCGCGGCCCTCGGGCTGGACGAGGCGGCAACGCGCCGTCTGCTGGCCCGCTTCGGCCGCTGGGACCTCTACCAGTGACCCCAAGCGGCCGCGGCGGTCCGTACGGCTACGGGGCGCTCTCGTAGACGACGGTGGTGGTGGGGCAGTCTTCGGCGAGTCCGAGAAGGGCCTGGCGCTCGTTCTCGTCGACCGCCAGGTCCCAGCGGAGCTTGGTGGCCACCCAGGTGGCTGCGTATGTGCAGTGGGTAGGAGCGGTCCGAGGGCAGCTACTCGGCCGGCCCTTGTCAGACTTGCTGCGGTTGGCGGCGGCAGAGACGCAGGTGGGGGAACGAGGTCCTTCGTAGGAGGAAGCTGCGGGCGGGACCAAAGGAGCATGCCCGGTAGTCCGAAAACCGCCAGTCGTACTGGATTCAACGCAGTACGCCGCTTCCATGTGACCACCCGATGCGAGCATCGTACCGATAGGATTCCATGCGGTAGGACTCTGTAGGGAGGGTGGGTTTCTGATGGATATGGCAACATTCGTGAGTCGTCTTAAAGGATGGCTTGAAGTGAATGCTCCGGGAGATTTGGAGCGTTTCAATCCGGCTGCCACGCCGAAAGAGATTGTGTCGATTTCGGAAAATCGATTCGCTCTACATCGTGAACTGCTGGATTTGCTAGCCCTTCACGATGGCGTTCGTGCTGACCGGGGACTAACTGGTCCAGGTGGTTTCATGCCAGGAGGCTATTTTCTTCTGGATGCGAAAAGTATGAGGCTGGGCCAGCGTGATATGGAAAGGGCAGTCGCTTGGAGCTTGGAAGATAACCTGGTTGACTTCGTGGTGGGAAACGTTGCCCACGTGATGTGGATCCCGATCGCCGAAACCCATGTCGGATCCCAGTTGGTTGTCGACCACCGGGAAGGTCCAGGTTTCGGGTCTATCCTTGAAATCGATGCGGACGCCGAAATCTGGGGAGTGAAGCGATGGGGTAGCCTGGCCGAGATGTTCGACACTACCTATCGGGCGCTTTCCGACGGAACCCCGGTCAGTGATGGGGCGGGAGGAAGCATCCACGCTCGTGTGATCGAATCACCGGCCGGGGTGCCTTACGTTGACTGGCAGTAGCGTCCGGCATGAGACTGGGGTCCGGCTCCGGCCGGACCCCAGTCTTGTTACGAGAATTTATTAAGGGCGAGGTATGCAGACTTCGCTGAAGTTACAGCCTTCGTACCCTGGCAGTTCCATGTAGAAAGCGCCGCCGTTCAAAACTCGTGCTGTCGTGTAGAAGCCGGAGAGCCCCGGACCACGGCCAGCGTCCATATTGTCTTGACCGGGCATGCTGGCCCTGCCGCAGACCTCCGTCCATGACGGGGCGTCCGCCCTTTCGTCCTCGTGAAGGCGCCATGATCCATCGGCCTCCTGCTGGGCGTAGAGCTGGACACAGCCGCCACCATCGGTCAGGGACTGCCCACCGCTTTCTTGGGTTGCGGCGAATGGAAATTCGTCACACTGTACTCGCCCCTTGGCGTCAGGCGTCGCTGACCCATGCGCGGTCCAAGGGTTCGTTCCCGTTTTGTTGCAGATCGTATCCCGGTTCTTTCTCTGCGCTGCAGTGTCCTTCAGGCGATGCATCGGAGTTCCGTACTTCTTACTTCCGGGGTGCGAGGGGATTCCCTCTCGCATTATCCAGTAATAGGCTGCCGCGGAAGGGAATCTGGAAGTGGTCGCTGACCATGTAGGGATGTGCCTGTTGAATACGCATCCGGTCGAGTTGGCCACTGCGAGGTTGTTGTCGCACTGGATTTCGTTGAAGAATGACCAGCTGGGAGCCTTCGTCTCCACCGCCCCTGCCACAACCGGAGAGGTTGCGCTGAACTTCAGTACTGTTCCGCGGTCCAGGTTCTCGGACGTACCGGAAGTCGGCTTGGTCCACGTATATGTGCGTGTCGCGGTGGCTGTGTGACTGTCCCCGGCTGGGGCCCAGGTCGGGAGACCGCTCCATGTGCCACTGAGAGAGCTACTGCAGTTCGTGGTGCAGAGCGCGTCCCAGTAGTCCAGTGTGACAGCGCCGAGTTCTGGGCTGATGGACATGGGGCTGATAAAAATTCGCTGATCGAAACTCACCGAATTACTGAGGAACGTTTCCTCGCGTACTAGGAAAACAGCTGTGCCAACAGTTTTCCCATCCTTCTCCCAACGGGTGAGGACGGCCAACTTGTGGCAGCCTTCACGCCGAGTAAGCGTGTATCCAGTCACACTCGGGTCGTTGCACCAGGGAACGATGGGATCGTCTGCTGCGAACGCCCTGGCCGAAGGGGCTTGAGTTGAAGGCTGCCTATATTTACCGATGTTGTAGTCGCGGGTGGTGCATTGCCGAACGCCCTTTTGACTGGTTTGGCGGCAGTCCTCAGGAGCCGTCAGAAACGGCGGCGGGGACACCTGGGGTGCTTTGAGCGGCGACTGGAGCAGCCCTGCGGGATTAGGCTGCTTCTGCTTATCGTTGTCCACGAAGTTAACTTCGGGGGCGTTTGGATCGGCATCCGGAATCAGAATATCCGGGATCCTGCTCCAGGTGCCGGGTTCGAACGCGACGGCGTCGTAGGCGATGTCGTGGTCGCCGGTGCCGTCCGTGGTGATGGTGGTGAGTCGTACCTCGGGGATGGCTCCCTTGAAGCGGAACGCGCCGAGGCTCACCCACCGGTTTCCGGTGCCCGGCTGCGAGACGATCTTCTGTCGCCAGCCGTTCTTTGTTTTGATTTCGTAGTTAGCGGTCTTGGTGATGGCGCCGTGGTCGGGTAGGTGTACCCAGACTTTTGCGTCCTTGTCGATGGCCTGGTTCAGCTTCCAGGTGCCAGTGACCTTCATACGGTCGCCTTCGGCGCCGCTCTGACGGGTGTGGGCGAACCAGAAGTGGCCGCCGTAGCCGGCACCGAGCTGTTGGAAGTCGATTTTCGCGCTGGGAGTGGCGAAGTCGAGGTTGAAGGTGCCACTGTTGGTTTTCGGCTGGGAGCAGCCGGGACGGTGGATCGGCGTGCCGTCGGGCACGTCGTCAACGATCAGTGCGTTTGCGGGTAAGCCCGACGTAGTGCAGTTGGGCGGGTATGCGGTGCCGTCTGCTTCTTCTTTATAGGTGTCGTTGAATCGCAGGATTTCGTTGCCGCACTGTGCGAGGGCACAGTCTTTCCACTTGACGGGCTGGTTCCACCAGCACTTGAGGTCTGCGCGGTTGCAGGCGCCGAGGCCGGGCTCGTTCTTGTCGTCGGGGCCGATTTTGCTGGGGTCGCAGTTGTTGGCTGCGGTGCAGAACAGGCTTTCAGCTGGCTTTGCCGTGGTGCGAAGTGCGGCGTTGGTCCACCAGGCGGGGCGGAAGCCGGACACCATGGTGCCAGGTGATTCCATGCCTTCCAGCGGGCGAGCGGCCCAGCCGATGACCTTCTCCGGGTACGGCCAGTCCTGGGGGTGCTTGGCGTGGGTGTAGTCGTTGGTGCCGGCTGGTCCTTCCAGGAAGGGCGTGCGGTTGGCCTTCCAGAGGGGGTTGGCCGGGTTGTTGGTGAAGCCCACGCCCCACAGGCCGCCGTTGTTCCCGGCTGCTGCCTTGGGGTAGTAGCCGGAGTTGTAGGCCCAGAGGGCGAAGAACCAGTTCTCGATGAACTTGGGGTCACCATTGTTGACGGTCAGCCCGTCCTGGTTGGTGATGTTCCACTTGTCGGCCAGGACACGTTGGCCGGCTGCGACGTTCGCGGTGTAATCGAGTGCCGCGGCCTCCTGCTGCAGGGTGCTCAGCGTGGCGACCTCGCCGTCCTTTTCCTTGCCGTGCATGCGCATGCCGTCGGTGATCTGGGTGATGCCGTACCCGCAGTCGGCCTTGTCCCAGTTGATGCCCCAGGGGTCGGACTGCTGACCGTTGGATGCGTACTTGATGCCGTAGTAGTTACCGATCAACGGGTTGCCGGTGACTCCGGGCACTACTACGCGGGAGGCTTGCCACATGTTGGATTCCTGGGCAGTGATGCCAAGCAGGATCTGCGCGGGGATCCGGCCGCCGCTGTTGAGGGCGAGCCGGGGGAAGAGGGATTGCGGCTGGTACGCCGGCATTCCAAGGTTCTTCCAGTTCGCGGGCCGGGAGACGTTCTGGTCCAGGGTGCCGTTGATGACCTGGTCGACCGCCCACTCCACCTGGCGGGGCTTGGGCTGCATTGCCTGCTTGGCCGGGTCGTTGCGCGCCACCGAGCAGTAGCGCTCGTCCTCGGCAATCAAGCCTGCGGCCATTGGCACGGCGCCTGCGCGCGCGGAGCTTTGCTGTGCCGCACCCAGGACCGGAGAAGGGGCCGTTCCCGCGATGGCGGTTGCGGCGGGCGCCTTCGGGGTGACGGTGAAGGAGGTGTCCTTGCCCGTGGCCACGACCTTGAGGCTGATCTGCGCGGCCTTGGTCGAGAGGCCCCGCTGCTTGCGCGGGTCACCCTCGCCAGCCTCGGCCACCTTGGTGACCAGCGACTTTGCGCCCGTGGTGGCCTGGGACTCCTTGGGGACGTCCGGGCGGCGCTGGACGGCCTTGGGCAGCGGGTCCGCAGCCTTGGTGTCGCCGATGATGAAGACGTTTCCGCCAGCGCTGCTGGTCACATCCATCTTCGACAGGGCGCCGCGCGCCAGGACGGCCTGTTTCGTCTTGTCGGCATTGCCGCGGGTGATGTCCGCCGCGGTGATGCGCTTGACCTCACCGTCGTCCTTGGAGCCGGCGGGACGGTCCATGTAGACGAGGCCGCCTTCAGCGTCGGCCTTGAGAGCGAAGGGCACCTGGCCGGTGTGGGCGAGGGGGGTGCGGCGGCCCTGAGCATCGATTCGGGTGAGGCGGGCGGAGTCCGCGGCCACGATGTCTTTGCCGACCGGAATCGCGGAGGTGACCTGGCCGGCCAGCTCGGTGGTCCGGCTCACCTTCGCCGCGGCGGCATCGACGCTCAGCAGACGGGTCTGGTTCTTGGTGTCGCCGCCAGCCTGGGTCAGAACCGCGGTCTCGCCGGTTCCGCAGCCCGGGCTGAAGTAGGCCAGAGAGGCCTGACGATCGAGTTTCGTGACAGCGCCGGAGTCCAAGTCCACCACAGCGGTGAACGCGCCCCGAGCCATGAGTTCGGCCTTGTTGGTGAAGGTGCGCGGTGCGTAGGCGACCACTGCCCGCTTACCGGAGCCAGTGACGCACGCGTTCCCGATCCACATGTCGGTGTCGAATCCGGGCTCGGCGAGCGTCGCGGCCGTACGCCAGGCGTATCCGGCCTTCTCGTCGGCGACCAGAACGTGGAAACCGTCGGCATCGCCGGTGGTGGTCCAGGCTCGGTCGCTCGAGGCCTTCCAGCCCTTCCCCAGGACCGTTTCTCGGTCGGCGGGCGCGATGTGGGACGGGTCGGATGCGGTGGTCGCGGCGTCGGATTGCGCCGGGTCCGCCCAAGCTTCGCCCTGTACAAGCCCACATATGAGAGCGGTACTTATGATGGCCGCTAAGGATAAGCGGTGTCCCCTTACACGGTGTTTCAAATTGGATATCCTCAGAATGGGTGATGGCGGGAGGCTCGCGACGTCGTCTCTCAGGGCGGATACCCCTACGAGCTGCGGCCGCATGTGGCTGCTTTCTGCTCAAGCATCGAGCCCCCATCTCGACAGTTTTGCGCATGCACCAGCAGTGCCAGCCACATCGAATTTTAGACGCTGCCCTTGAAGTGGCGCGTCTGGAACCGTCACAGTTATGGGTTCGGCTTTTGGGAGGGAATCCGTCCCTGTGGGTGCTGCTTGTAGCCGCCGGAATCGGGCAGCCGCATCAGCGGAGTCGACACGCTTGGCGGCCTCCACCTGCACTGAAAGCAGGAAGCCTGACTTCAGCCCCGCTTGACGTCGAAGGCGTCCATCCTGTCGTTCCAGTCACCGCCGTCGGGGTAGCCGAGGGCTCCCAGGCTTGGGTATTTCGACTCCAAGCCCTGCCCGACATCGCGGACACGGTCGTAGAGGACACCTGACCGGTAGTCAACCATCGTTGCGTAGCCGTAGTTGAGCGGATAGTTGATCACGCCTCGATAGATCGAGCTCGCCGTATCACGGAAGCCCCAGTCGGAGAGGTTCTTACGCCCGGAATCGAAAAACTGAAGCTTATGCCCGCCGTAATTTATATCCTCAAACAAGCACCAGTAATCCGGTGAGCAGTTACCGGGCAGGCTCTCTATGCCCGTGGGGGCAGATAGCTTGGAAGTCTTTCGCAATTCGGGGTCAGCTTGGGCTTCCGTATCGTTGCTGTAGCAGTGAACAGAGCCCCCCGGGAACTCTGTGCACACTGTGGCCCCGCTCCAGGAGTCAGCGAGGTTGATCTTTTTCCCCTTGTATTCCGCCAGTACCGGATTGGCTGGAGGATCCTTCGGTAGGCTACTGGCAGCCGAAGCTGCGGGTGCCACAGCTATAAGCAGTGCAGTTGCCGTCAGCGTTGCGGTTATGCTACTTACCATGCGTATTTGCATCACGAACCATCCTTCTGTCAACTGGTCACGGCGTCGTATCCCAGCGATGCCGCAGGGAGCCGTCTGGGCCGAATACATCCATGAGGTAGCCACCGCTCAGCGAAACTCCCTCTTTTCTTGAGAAGAAGGAGACGATGGTTTCCGTAAGTCGGCGGAACCTTTCGTTATCTCGGCCGGGATTGTGTGTACGGACAATCAAAAGAGGGAAACCCTCCGGGGTGTACTCTTTCTGGATTGAATACACATCGGCGTCCCCCCCGTCCTTGCGATAGCGTTCCGCCAAAGCCACCGCAGCTTCTGAAGCAACCGTCGTGGTCGCGGTCGGGCGGACAGGAATAGTCGATTCCGGACTGGGGCGAGCCTCGCCGACAGGGTGCTTCTCAGCCGTCTCTGTACAGGCAGACAGAACAACCATGAGGGCCACCACCGCCAGCCCCGCAGTACGCTTCACGGCTCGCTCCGCGGCGTGGTGGCCAGCACATACGAGGCGACGTGCGCAGGCATCGCACCCACAAGACCCTCCGAATTTTGGGTACAACAGTCAACTCGGGATGTCGATCTTCGAAATCCGACGCAACGTTAGGCGCCTGGCCGAGCGTGGGCTACCAAATTTCCGAGGTTCAACGTCCACCGTGGCGCAAATACACTTGCAGCCCATCGCCGCTCTCCCGCCGTCACGACGCAACACGGCTGCACCACACCTTCGTTGATCTCGCCAGGAGCATCCGGAGAGATGCAATCCACATCAGCTCTTGGCGTGATCCTTCCTCCCTGGGAGCCCCGCGAAATTTGAGATGGGTCGAAGGCGGCCAGGAGAAGACGTCGAGCGTGCACTACGACCGGCCCTCCGCGGAGCAGCGGACCCGGACCGTTTCCACGTGTCGATGGCCGCCCCCAGCGCGCACCCGAGGTAAGCGGGCCGGTGAACGGGCCGTCGGCGCGCTCACCGGCTGGCGGGGACCATGTTTCGAAGCACGCGCCGCTCGGTGGATACCGCTGCTCGACCTCAGCCGTTGGCCGGCACCGTGGGCCCCGCCTGGCCCGGTCCCCGCGGTACGGACACGGGTTGCCGTGGCGGGGTGGTGAGGTCCTGGGCAGGGCGCCTAGTACTGCAACGGTGTTTGCCGTGACGGTTGGGCAGGTCGGTCGTTGTTCAGTTCATGGGTGGGGAACTTGCTGCTGCCCGGTCGTGGGCTG